>JAQIBQ010000278.1 GCA_027859005.1 Prolixibacteraceae bacterium
ATAATGATTTTATATGATTCAAAATTAAATTACATTATGGAAAAGAAATCTACAAACCTAGAGGTAAAAGCTACCTTTAGGTTTGGTTCAACCCCGTGTATAATTCCTACCAATCGTACCAAAGTGGAATTGAAATAATTGAATGTACATCTTACCACTTCCTATGTTATCCTACCAATCGTACCAAAGTGGAATTGAAATCAATTAGGGCATATGTACCAGGTTTCGTGATTGTTCACTACCAATCGTACCAAAGTGGAATTGAAATTTCTTGGTCTTCAATTACTACACTCGGAATTTCTGGAAACTACCAATCGTACCAAAGTGGAATTGAAATAGAAAGGAATTATAAACGCTAGTATTAGTATTAAACCTACCAATCGTACCAAAGTGGAATTGAAATACGAATGTGCTGAGTGCAATTGCTAGGGTTTCCGAACTACCAATCGTACCAAAGTGGAATTGAAATTCACGACAATATATTTTCAAAACTTGGAGCGAATAAGACTACCAATCGTACCAAAGTGGAATTGAAATTTCAGACAACAATAATAATCAACCTGCTCTATATTTACTACCAATCGTACCAAAGTGGAATTGAAATACATATAACCGAGATGTTGACTCTTTTGAGAAATATCAACTACCAATCGTACCAAAGTGGAATTGAAATTTCCAAACACACGAAGTTCTACATGAGACAGTAGGTACTACCAATCGTACCAAAGTGGAATTGAAATTTAGAAGAAGCAATTAAGGATGTAGATGAATCTGAACTACCAATCGTACCAAAGTGGAATTGAAACCTCGGAATCCAGCTGCCAAATACATGCGGTTGACTTTCTACCAATCGTACCCCACTACCGCTCGTCTGTGACGAGTTGGCTTTCAGTAGCTCGTTTGCAACGAGAAGTAGGTTAAAATAATGATCTATTGTAATCCAATAAAAAAAGCCAACCCCGTTTCCGAAGTTGGCTGTCTTGTAAACCATAGCCGTTTTCTATAAATTATTAAAATGCTCCAACATTTCCCGTTGGGCGTCGTCAATGTATTGGCAGAGCTTTCTTAAAGCATGCTGCCTGCCTGCCTGCCCGACGTAGCACTTGTCGATTGCCCTTGTAGGTATTAAATATGGACAGGCAGAGGCAGGAATTGCTTACTTGGTGATAAGCGTGTACGAAAAACATAAAACGTTTTAAAAGTAAATGCTTTTGATGTGGATGACTTACTAAATCCGATAATTGAAGAAACGGTACACAACAATACACTCATTCAAACTTATTTTTAGAAATCAAATATGCTTACATTTTAGTGTAAATGTTGTATTTTGCTCTATATTTGCAGGGAAATGCCATCATTAAGGTTTTAACTCTGCATTTACGTTGGTATTTACCAACATGCAGGTCAAGTATTCGTGTTGATGGGATTTGCTAACACTAAGGTCAATAATTACATATTAAGATGGGAAATACCAACACAAACTGGGCATCGATGACTGATAAAGCCATAATAGAGACAATTGGTTCATTTATCAAACACCAACGCCTACAACAAAATAAGACACAAATGCAATTAGCAAAAGAAGCAGGGTTAAACCGTTGGACTTTAAGTCAAATTGAAAATGGAGAAGCCATTACCCTTCTCTCTTTAATTCAGATTTTAAGAACCTTAGATTTATTATATCTGTTTGATGGCTTTTCTGAAAAAGAACAAATTAGCCCAATTGAATATGCGAAACTGCTAAAAAACAAACGGCAGAGGGCTCGCAATACCAATGATGAAGAACCTGAAAACACTGAATCGGAATGGTAAATTACGTCAATGTAAAATTATGGGGCGAATTTGTTGGAATCGTTTTATGGGATGATGATAAACAAATTGCCACTTTTGAGTACGATCAAAAATTCATTTTAAAAGGTTGGGATTTAGCTCCCATTAAAATGCCTACGAGAGGTGGGCAACGTATTTTTTCCTTTCCCGACCTGACAAGAATCGCAACATTTAGTGGATTGCCCGGGCTATTGGCCGATGCCTTGCCCGACAAATATGGTAATACTTTAATTGACAGGTGGCTTGCGCAACAAGGTCGCCCCACAGGTAGCATGAACCCAGTTGAGAAGCTTTGCTTTATTGGCACTCGTGGAATGGGAGCCTTAGAATTTGAACCATCTGAATTCCCAACTACCAAATACACCTATAAGGTAGAAATAGATAACTTGGTTAATATCGCCCAAAATATGCTTAACCAAAAAGACGGATTTCAAACCAACATTGCCAAGGACGAAGAGAAAGCAATGAATGAAATCCTTAAAATTGGTACATCTGCGGGTGGAGCAAGACCCAAAGCCATTATTGCATACAATAAAAAAACAGGTGAAATAAAATCAGGTCAAACCAAGGCTCCAAAAGGGTTTGAACATTACCTGATAAAGTTAGATGGAGTTAGTGATACGCAATTTGGAGAAACCGAAGGGTACGGTCGGGTGGAAATGGCTTATTACGAAATGGCAAAGGCATGTGAAATAGATATGATGCCATGTGAATTACTGGAAGAAAACGGAAGAGCCCACTTTTTAACCAAGCGTTTTGACCGTGACGGAGGCTCAACCAAACACCATATACAAACATGGTGCGCCATGGAGCACTTTGGCTACAACAATGTTGGCATGTACAGTTACGAGCAATTGTTTCAAACCATGCGTGTTTTACGCCTATCCTATCCTCAAGCAGAACAAATGTTTAAGCGCATGGTGTTTAATGTAATAGCTCGCAACTGCGATGACCACACCAAGAACTTTGCTTTTCGCTTACAACAAGGAGAAAGATGGGGACTTACTCCAGCCTACGATATTTGCCATGCTTACCGTCCTGATAGTATTTGGGTAAGTCAACAATCCATGAGTGTGAATGGTAAGCGTATAGCGATTAAAAAGGAAGACTTACTTACAGTGGCTAAATCCATGAATATTAAAAAAGCAGAACGTATAATTAGCCATATAGATGCTACCGTAAGCAAATGGAATCATTTTGCCGAAAAACAAAAGGTAAGAGCAGATTTACGAGATGCAATCAATAGCACACTAATTACTTATAAATAGAGCAAGCACGACACAAAATACGAGCACTTAAAAAGAAAAAACATCCTCACTACTACTCACTTGTAACGAGAAGTATGTTAAAATAACGTCAGCTCGATATAAGGAAAAATAGTATACTATTGAAATACAGCTACTAAAAAAATGCTTCGGTTATAGCAAAGCTGACGAGTCAATTGTCATTAGAAAAAAGTCATTTATTGACCACTACATTTAATTTTCCTAATGACCAATGAATAAATCATATATCATCCTGTAAATAAAACACGAAGAGAAATATCTAGGTCGAGTAATAATAATGATCTATTGTAATAAAAAATAAACAGCCAACCCCATTTCCAGGGTTGACTGTCTTATAATTAAAAGTGTTGATGCTTATTTTTCAATAGGGTAGAGCTGTACTTAAACGGCTACCGCATCAAGGTCGTCGTCCATTAGTTTCCGCATACCATCCTGAATGCCTTTTTCAAGCACTTTGGCGTATAGTTGAGTCGTTCTGGTGTTGCTATGGCCTAGCATCTTTGATACCACCTCCAAAGGGACACCCTCGTTAAGTGTAATTGTAGTGGCAAAAGTATGTCGGCCAATGTGTGAAGTAAGGTTTTTATTAATGCCTGTACGAAGGGCTAACTCTTTCAAATAGGAATTGTATTTCTGATTGGTCAGATTAGGTAATACTGTTCCGTCGATGCTTCTTTTTGGGTAATCTTTGTATTTTTCAATTATTTTAGAAGGAATAGACAATAGTGGTATCATAAAGGCAATGTCGGATTTACATCGGGTGCTTTTTATCCAGCGGGTACCTTCTTTGCCTTTTACAATATTATTCATCTTTAATTTACTAAGATCGATAAATGCAAGGCCTGTGTAAATACAAAAGAGTAATAAGTCGCGAACCCTGTCAAGTCGTTCGTCTTTAACTTCAAGGTTAACCAACAATTTTATTTCTTCATTGCTTAAAACTTCTCGATGAACGGTTTTGTAGGTTACTTTAAATTTATCCATGGGATTGAAAGTGATAATTTGCTCCGAGATGGCTAAGCGCATTATTTTATCAAAATTTTTAATGTATTTCATGGTGGTATTGTGGTTGCATTTTCGAACTACTTTCAAATAATGTTCATAGTCAGTAATAAAGGAGTAATCCACTTTGCTAAAATCAAGATCATCATTCTTAAATCTCATGCGTATAAAATCATTGACATGTTTCATGGAGGTAACATGGTGTTCGAGTGTGGCAGCAGTAATATCGATTCCAATTAATGATTTCATCCTTTCGTTGTGTTCTTGATAATATTCAATCACTTTGGGTAGGGGATCTTCCGGATTAAAGTAATATTAGGGCTGATAAATATTATACC
>JAQIBQ010000301.1 GCA_027859005.1 Prolixibacteraceae bacterium
TCTAATTTTAATTTAATGAGATGAATTTTATATGTTGGATATCATTAAAAAAAATGTTACTTAAGTGATTGGGCTTTGGGGCGATTTCGTACATTTATACTTGATTATTAATAATCTAAACTATCTGTAAGATATGAAGCCCACAATTCCCACACTGTTTTCGGAAGGTGACTTTTACCTTAAAGAAGCAAAATCGATGTTTTTTTTAAAAAAAGAGGAACAATGTAATGGATCGTGCAATAGCTGTCTTGCCATTAAGAAGTATCTTGATGCTTATGAAAAATTCTTATTTAAGAAGAATTTTCAAACAGAGAATTACCATGTTTTATTGCGAATGATTAACCAAAAAGATTCAAAGTTTAATCAATTTTCAGAAAAGATTTTTGAAGTAAAATGCTTTGCTGAAGAATCTAAGCGTGAAAAAGAAAAGTTCTTTTTATTTGCAGAAGAAATGAATGATGTTTTGAAAATTGTACTTGATATACGAAGTTATATTGCCAATAAGGTAGGGTACAAAAAAGAATTCTTTGCTGATTACCATGAGTTGTCAATAATGGACATTTAAAAAATTGATAATTATTAATTTGTGCATTTAATTAACCGTTTCCGCTTTTGGGGCGGTTCTTTTTTTAATGATCGGAATTTTGTACGATAAGGTATAGTTAAAACCAACACCACTATTGTTCCATGCCCTACCGTATCCAGGAATATGATAGGGTTGCATTTGCAAGTCGGGTTGTTGCCATATATTAATTCGGAACCTTACTGACCAGCTTAAATAAAAATTATTGAATAAATTAGCCCGCATTCCTGTGGTGACTTCCATCCAATTCGAGGTTAGCACCTTGGAGTCAATTACACCATTGTTTATTTCTCCCCAAATATCATCACTAATAGTTATGTTTTTTGCTTCGTGTGCGAAAGTTGTAAAACCGTATCGTAAGCCAATAAACAATTTATCAGGACTATCAGGGTCTAGGTGTTCCATATAGTTGTAATCAACACCTAGTCGGGTATAAGCTCCATTCGCAGAATAGCTATAGTCAGGTAGGTTTAGTTTGGTCGATTGCGATCCAATTTCTACTACTGCAAAAAGATCCTTCAATATCTCAATATCTCCTGAAACTTCCCACCCATAACGAGTAGAGTCAATAATTGGTACAATAAATCGTGATAAGTCAGCGCCTACATTAATTCCTTTCCATTCGTGTTTTTGAGAAAATGAATGCATTGAAATCAACAGTAGAAGAAGGCTAAAAATATATCTTAATGTTTTCATTATCGCCATATTCTACGAGTTTTTTACTAATCCAAACTGAATCTAATAGATTGTTTGTTGATTGAATTTCACGAATGTCAAAATAGTATGCAAAACCACATTGGTGGTTTTCTAAATGGATGTTTGTATTGTAGTATATTGTTACGGTGTCGAAAACAGACTCTTGAAATTCAAGTACGATTGTAGATGAATCTGCAATAAAAGAAAGTGGAAAGCTAAATAAGTGTATTTCGGAAGTGTAAGAGTCAATATAGCTTGTAGAGTCACTGTTGATTAAGTGAATAGTTGGTGAATTAATTGAGGTGTCGGCATAATTAACTCCATCGTAAGTATAAAAGCCAGCATTTAACTGAACTCCATCTTTATCATCGCATGGTAATTCATCACAAGCGATAAGCAAAAAAGCAATTGCGAGTAAAATGAAAAAACTATTTTTTTGTTTGAGTTGCATTTAAAAAGTTATTCTATCAAAAGCCATATCGAGCGAATGATTGTTACTATAACGTCACAAACATACAAATTAGTTTGTAACCATTGAAGTTGTTAAAAACTTGTTTTGGGCTGTTCGTGCATTTCTGTTTTATTTGAATAAAATTTGAAAATCTATGGTTGAAGTTTGTGCATTAGCATCGGGAAGTAATGGTAATTGTTATTACATTGAGAATCAACAAGCAGCAGTCTTGGTCGATGTTGGCATTAGTTGCAAGCAAGTTTTAGCTCGGATGGAAGAAAGGAGTTTAGATCCTTCAAAGTTAAAAGCTATTTTTATTACGCACGAACATGTCGATCATATTCGTGGAACTCGTGTACTTAGTAAGAAACTTAATATACCTGCTTTCTTCACTTATGGTACTTGGAACAAGGCGCACAAAAGTTCAAAGCCAACACATTATAGGTTTGTTCATATAAATCAACCTATGGAGATTGAAGGATTTACAATTCATGCTTTTGCAAAAAATCACGATGCGAACGAACCCTGTAGCTTTCGAGTCGAATCTGAAGGAGTTAGTGTTGGGGTTATGACTGATTTAGGCTCGGTTTGCGAAAATGTAATAGCGCATTTTAAACTTTGAAATGCAGTTTTTTTAGAATCGAATTACGATGAAAAAATGCTTTGGGACGGCCCCTATCCTTGGTACTTAAAAAACAGAGTGGCGTCAGACTTGGGGCATTTATCGAACCTTCAAGCTCTAAATTTAGTTGTTGAGCATGCTGGCGATAACTTGCAGGCTGTGTTTCTTTCTCATTTATCGGGCGAAAACAATACGCCTAAATTGGCCTACGATGCCTTCAGGACCCTTCACGACAAATACGAAATAATCAAAACATCGCGACACGAAGCCTCAATTGTATTAGAGGTGAAATAACTTATCAACTATGCTAATTAAAAAAATAACCGAGACCGATGCCTTTGTTGCAGGTGATGAAACTTTATTGAAAGAAGTATTAAACCCTTCGGATAAAGCTTGCAATATTCGATACAGTTTAGCACATGCCGTAGTTAAACCAGGTCAATGCACGTTGCCTCACCGATTGAGATCATCGGAAACCTATTATGTTCTAAGTGGTAAAGGCGAAGTTAGCATCAATAGTGAAAAGCAAATTATTAGTGCGAACGAATTGGTGTATATTCCTCCAATGGCATTGCAGAACATTTGTAATGTTGGTGAAACTGATTTGGTTTTTTTATGTATTTGTGATCCTGCATGGAGAAAAAAGGATGAAATAGTAGAATAAAGATCCGATATCTCGATTCTCTTTGTTGTTATTTCTGACGAAATTTCTAACATGGTTGATGGTTATTACTTGGTTGTGATATTGCATGAGTCCATTAAGTCATTGAATTGGAGCGTAGAATAAATCGGCGTAGCAAAAATGTATGATTGATAACTATATAATTTGCTATTTCGTTGTTAATTGCAGAAATCTAAATACGACGATATATCTGTCGGATTACATAAATTGTAGAAATAAGTTTTTTGTTTTATTTGATGAATGTATGAGTTTGAGTTAACTTTTCCCTTTTAGTACTTTATCTGATATGTTGTCGGGTTTATAAAATCAAATGTCAAATACTATGTTTCGTATTTTTATTATTTTGACTTTAGTTTTGTTTCATTTCAATATGAATGGGCAAACCGTTATTGGAAATTCTTCACTTAATTCCTCTGTTTATTCGAATATTTTCCCCGATACGTTAAAATCATTTCTGGTAAGAAAAAATCCACCTTATCTTTTTAAAGCTATCACGAATTATCGTGAAAAACCCCTTTGGAATAAAGTGGTTAAGGCAAACAATTATTCTTTAGGGTACAATTGTGCGATTGGTGCTTTTTTGCTCATTCTTCCTGAATCTATTAGTCAGTGGAATATAAACCGAGAAAATAATTTCTACTCAATCAGACATCAATACCATGAATCATTCACATCGCCTCCTGTTGTCGACAACGACCTATTTATTCTTAATTATATAGGTCATCCATACCAAGGAGCTTTTTATTACAATACAATGAGATCACAAGGCGCAAATGAATTGCAATCTTCTTTATTCTGTTTGGGGCAAATCTTGTTGTGGGAATATGTTTGGGAAGGAGGAATGGAACAGCCTAGCATCCAAGATTTAATAATTACTCCCTTGGCAGGTGTCTTGATTGGAGAGTTTAGTCATGTTGCTACAATTAAAATGAGAAGAAATGGGTTTGAATGGTACGAAAAAGTAATTGTAAGTATTATTAATCCATCGTGGGTGTTGAATAACAATTTTAAATTTAATTAAAAAATTAATTACTTTAAAGGTAATTAGTTGTACATCACCATTCTAACAATAAATATTGAAGTGCGATAAATGGGTCACGGTATTATTTCAACCAAAATACTTTCAATTGTATCGGTAGTTATCGTTTGATGTTTAAAAGGAGAGAAGACATTCCGTTTTTTGGAGTAAAATAAATATCCAATTAGGGTTTTAGAGGCTATCGGAAGAGGCATAAAAAAAAGAGAACCGATTTCTCGATTCTCTTTACAGTAGCGGGAGCTGGACTTGAACCAACGGCCTTCGGGTTATGAGCCCGACGAGCTACCAACTGCTCCATCCCGCAATATCCAACACTTAATTTCTTAAATGCGGATGCAAAGATATGCAATATTGGGTAACCTCCAAGATAAATCTTTAATATTTTCAATAAATTTTAAATATTTATTCTTTACGCTGTGGCTTCCATGCTGTTCAAATATTTTTAAATTTGTTGCTTCTAAAATAAACTGAATGATAGGGAAACCTCAAACATTTTTACAAAGCCTTATAAGACAGTACCGTTTGTCTGTATCCGACAAAACTAATTACAAGGATATTTATTCAACTTCTGTTTCAAGATTGAAATTGTATGCCGCTATTTTTCTTATATTTATTGTGAGTGCTGCAGTTGTGGTTGCTATTTTGTTTTATACTCCCGCAAAGCATTCAGTACCGGGCTACCCTACAAATCAACTTCGAGAACTAATGTTGTATAATTCATTGATGGTTGATTCTCTTGAAAATGAATTGGCAAAAAGAGACAAGTATCTTGCTCAAATTAAAACATTAATTAAAGGAGAAGTTATTGAAGAGTCTATCGGAATTCCTGAATCAAAAGAAGTTGGTGAGATGGAACCAATGAATGACGATTCAATGTTTAATGAACTAATTGGCCCAGACAAGTATAAATTTTCATTTACAAGTGACAACAAAGATCTTTATGAAATTACACGGTTGAATTTTTTTACACCTATTAAGGGGGTGGTTATTAATAAATTTGACGCAATGCATAGGCATTACGGAACCGATATTGTTGGTGAAGAAAATTCATCCATTTCTTCAGTTTTAGATGGTACAATTGTGTTTGCAGAATGGTCGGTTAGTACGGGTTATGTAGTGCAAATTCAACACGAGAATAATTTAATATCACTTTATAAGCATAATTCTGATATTCTTGTGAGGCCAGGTGAGAAAATAAAGGCTGGTGGTTTAATCGCAATAATGGGTGACGGAGGCGAATTGTCAACTGGGCCTCATTTACATTTCGAATTATGGCAAAACGGTATTCCTTTAAATCCTGAACAATACATTTCTTTTTAATTCTAAATTATGAAAAAACGACTGGCAATTTTAGGCTCAACTGGATCGATAGGAACACAGGTGCTCGATGTAGTCGATGCCAACCCTGAGTTGTTTTCAGTTGAAATTCTTACTGCATATAACAATGTCGATTTATTAATTCAGCAGGCGCTTAAATACAAGCCTAAAACGGTTGTAATTGCGAATGAAGAGAATTACGATATTGTTAGCGATGCGCTCGATATAAAAGGAATTGAAGTTTTTTCAGGTGAATTAGCCTTGCAACAAGTAGTTCAAAGCGATACCGTTGACATGGTGTTGGCCGCAATGGTTGGGTATGCCGGACTTTTACCGGTTATTAGTGCTATAAAAGCTAAAAAAGAAATTGCTTTAGCCAACAAAGAAACCTTGGTTGTTGCAGGCGATTTGATGACTCGTTTGTGTAAAGAGTATGGTGTGAAACTGTTGCCCGTAGATTCAGAGCATTCGGCTATATTTCAATGTTTGGTTGGCGAACAACAAAGTGAGTTAGATAAAATAATATTGACCTGCTCGGGTGGCCCATTTCGTGGTTTCACCAAGAAAAATTTAGAGAAAGTAACACGTAAAGAAGCATTGGATCATCCCAACTGGGACATGGGCGCTAAAATCACAATCGATTCGGCAACACTTATGAACAAAGGTTTTGAGGTGATTGAGGCAAAGTGGTTGTTCGATTTGAAAGTGTCTCAGATCGATGTAGTTGTTCACCCTCAAAGTATAATTCATTCATTGGTGCAATTTACTGATGGATCGCTAAAAGCACAAATTGGGCTGCCCGATATGCGTTTGCCTATTCACTATGCCATGTGTTATCCGAATAGAGTAAAAAATAACTTTCCTCGATTCAATTTCCTTGATTATCCTGAACTAACTTTCAGTGCTCCCGATACAGAAATTTTTCGTAACCTTGCACTCGATTATGAAGCGCTTGAAAAAGGGGGGAATGTTGCCTGTATAATTAATGCGGCAAACGAAGTTGTTGTAAAAGCTTTTCTCGAAAAAAAGGTTGGATTTCTTCAAATGTCAGATGTGATTGAACAAACCATGCAAAAAATTGCTTTCATTCCTCATCCTTCAATTAACGATTATATAACAACTGATAAGGAAGCGCGTTGTAAAGCCGATGAATTGGTGGGAAAATTGAAAATTTAACAGAAATAAAAAATATATTAATGGATATTTTAATCAAAGCAGCACAGTTCTTTTTAAGCTTATCGTTGCTGATAGTATTACACGAATTTGGGCACTTCATCTTTGCAAAAATTTTCAAATGTAGAGTTGAAAAATTCTACCTCTTTTTCGATGCCGGTTTTTCATTATTCAAAACTAAAAGAGGCGAAACCGAATACGGAATTGGCTGGTTGCCTTTGGGCGGATATGTGAAAATTGCGGGAATGATCGATGAGTCGATGGATAAAGAGCAAATTAAACAACAAGTTCAACCCTGGGAATTCAGAGCAAAAAAGACATACCAGCGTTTATTAATTATGGTTGGTGGAGTTGTCATGAATTTTATAGCAGCACTTATTATTTACATAGGCGTTTTGTATGCATGGGGCGATGAATACCTTCCCAATGAAAATGTAACGTATGGTATTGTTGCAAATGATTTAGCTGAAGAGATTGGATTTCAGAGTGGCGATAAAATACTTACCGTTGGTGGAGATTACATCGAAGACTTTCATGATATTGTTCCAACGATTGTTTTAGATGGTGTTGAAGATATTCAGGTTGAACGAAATGGCCAGGTAATTGATATTGCCATTACTCAAGATCATGTTGCTAAAATGGTTAAAAGTAAAGGTTTGCTTGGAATACGTTATCCGTTTAATTTAACGGTTTCGTCGTTTGTTAAAAAATCACCAGCACAAGAAGCTGGAATGGAAAAGGGAGATAAAATTGTTCAGTTAAACCATCAGGAATTCCAGTTCCACGATCAGTTTTCATCCGTTCTAATGGCCAACAAAGGTCAGGAATTGTTGGTGACTGTTAAACGTAACGAACAGTTAATTGATATCCCTATTACTTTAACTGACGATGGAATGTTGGGTGTAAGTTGGCAAAATAATTTATCGGAATTTTTCGAATTTGAAACGCTTACATACGGCTTCCTTGAATCGGTTCCGGCAGGTATTGCTCGAGGCTGGGAAACTTCAGTTGACTATGTAAAACAATTTAAATTAATCTTTAACCGTAAAACAAAGGGATACGAATCCTTAGGTGGGTTTATTACAATCGGGAATATATTTCCAGGTGCATGGAACTGGAAAGTCTTTTGGAATATGACTGCTTTCTTGTCAATTATTTTGGGTATTATGAATATTCTTCCTATTCCGGCGCTTGATGGCGGACATGTAATGTTTGTACTGTATGAAATGATTACTGGCCGTAAGCCAAACGAAAAGTTTCTGGAATATGCACAATATGTAGGATTGTCCTTACTTTTACTTTTGGTATTATATGCCAATGTGAACGATATTTTACGGCTTTTTAAATAGATTAAAATTGAAAACAGTTTCTTATATTTGTGTGAAATTTAAAAACTAAGGTATGAGTTTAAATATTATTGCAGGATGGTTCGGCGGACAGGAAGTCATTATTATATTAATTATTGTTTTGATTTTTTTTGGTGGACGTAAAATTCCTGAATTAATGAAAGGGCTTGGCAAGGGAATGAAAGAATTCAAAGATGCCACCAGCGAAGATGAGAAGAAAGATCAATCCAAATCAGACGAAGAAAAGAAATAATATTCTTTACAGCATAAACTCAACCCCGCCTCATGGCGGGGTTTTTGTTATGCAGCGCTTGTTATTGATCATTTAAAACCTTTAGTCATGAAAAAAACCTTCATTTATTCCCTTTTCCTTCTTTTCGTTATATCTGCTTGTAGTAGTCGTAATCAAACTTCAATGATGAAAAGCGTAACTGGTAAAGCGGGCGAATTAGTTATTGTTATTCCAGCTAAAACATGGAAACGCGACGCAGGAAAGTCAATATGGGATTTATTGGCACAACCACAAGCAGGATTACCGCAAGGCGAATCTTTGTTCGATGTTATTAATATTCCCGAAGAGGCATTTGGCGATATTTTTAAAACTTCCAGGAATATTGTGATCACAAAAATAAATTCTTCAGTAGAGAAGCCTACCATCACTTTCCAAAAAGATGTATATGCTTATACTCAAGCCATGCTTAGTATTTCAGTAAAGAATGAAAAGCAATTTGTTGAAATTGTAAATAAGAATGCCGATAAAATATTAAGTTTCTTCATAAAAGCTGAGCGTGACCGATTGGTATTAAACTATTCGAAATACACCGATAAAGCTTTAAGAACAAAGGTTGAAAACAAATTTGGAGTTTCGATTACAATACCGCCCGGCTTTAGAGTTGCCGAACAAAGTGAAGACTTCATGTGGATTCGAAACGAAATGCAAGATTTGAGTCAAGGTGTTTTAATTTATTCATATCCATACGTTAACGACAGTACCTTTACTTCGAAGTATTTGGTTGCTAAACGAAATGTTTTTCTAAAAAAATATGTGCCTGGTCCTATCGAAGGTTCTTACATGACTACTGAGACCGATCTTCCAATTCTTTTTAATGTAATGAAGAAAGATGGTAATTATGCTGCCGAATTGCGTGGCCTTTGGCGTGTAGAAAACGATTTTATGGGTGGCCCTTTTGTAAGTTTAACAATGCTCGATTTGTTGAAAAAGCGTGTGCTTACATTTGATGCATATGTGTACGCACCAAAATTAGATAAGCGTAACTATATTCGGCAAGTGGAAGCTATGATCTATTCTGCTGAATTTATGAACCAGACTGATATTGATAAAATTAATAAACAGTTCGATTAGCACAACGTTATAGTTTTGCGTTCTGAATTACTCTAGAACTGTATTGGAATATGCAAGCTAAATAATTCAGTTTTGTTCGCCTTCGTTTTTGTTTACATTCACCGAATAAAATTTAGGATTTGAGGTCTTTAATGAAGTCCTTTAAATTCAAAAAAAAATATAAATTTGTGCTTCTTCCATTTATGGGTTGAAATAACTAATAACACGCTACACATGACACAAAATAAGATAAGAGTAGGGATTACTCAAGGCGATATTAACGGAATAGGATATGAAGTAATTATTAAGTCGTTGACCGATGCAAGAATGTTGGAGTTTTGTACGCCAATTGTATACGGGTCGCCAAAAGTAGCAGCTTACCATAAAAAAGTTTTAAATGCCGAAACCTTCAACTTTTATCAAGTACGTTCGGCAATTGAAGCCGATTCAAACAGAGTAAATATTATCAATTGTTGCGACGAAAATGTACGTGTTGAATTGGGTAAAAGTACTCGCGAAGCAGGCGAGGCTGCTTATACTGCATTAGATGCTGCTGTAAATGATTTGAAAAATGAAACCATTGATGTTTTAGTAACAGCTCCAGTCAATAAAGAAAATATTCAATCTGAATCTTTTAATTTTCCTGGACATACAGAGTATTTAACAGAAAAATTGGAAGCAGAAAATTCTTTAATGCTTTTGATTTCTGATAATTTAAGAGTTGGAGTAGTTACTGGCCATGTGCCTGTTAGTAAAGTATCTGAATTAATTACAAAAGAGCTAATTGTTTCAAAAATAAAAACCTTACATCAATCATTGGTTGCCGATTTTGCATGTACCAATCCGCGAATTGCTGTTTTGGGATTAAATCCTCATGCTGGCGATAATGGAGTGCTGGGTAACGAAGAAAACGAGATTATTATTCCTGCGTTGAAAGAAGTAAACAATATGGGAATTACTGCTTTAGGCCCCTATGCTGCCGACGGTTTCTTTGGCTCAGGCCAACAATATAAATTTGACGCAATATTGGCAATGTATCACGATCAAGGTTTGGCTCCTTTCAAAGCACTTACTTTCGATAAAGGCGTGAATTACACGGCTGGATTGCCTTTTGTAAGAACATCGCCTGGGCATGGAACAGCCTATAATATTGCAGGTGAAGATAAAGCATCTTTTGAATCGTTCAAAGAAGCCATTTATCACGCAATTGATATTTACCGTAACCGTATTACTCATACTGAATCAAGTGCAAAACCTTTAGGGAAATACGAAATTAAAGCAAATGGCGAATCCGATCATGTGGATTTAACCAAGGAAGAAAATACCGATATTTAATATGTTAGAATACCTCAACGGACAACTTATAGAATTAAATCCAGCTCATACCGTTATCGACATTAACGGTATTGGTTATTTTATTCATATTTCAGTAAATACCTACTCTGCACTGAGTGGACAAAAAAAAGCACAACTTTATATTCACGAGCATATTCGCGAAGATGCACATTCGTTATATGGTTTTCATAACCTCGACGAACGTGAATTATTTCGTATGTTAATATCTGTGTCGGGTGTAGGTGCAAATACAGGAATACTATTCTTGTCATCACTTTCTGTTGCCGAACTAAAGTTTGCCATTCTTTCGGGCGATGTGAATAAACTAAAAAGCGTAAAAGGTATTGGATTAAAAACAGCCCAACGTTTAATTGTTGAATTGAAAGATAAATTAGAGAAAGAACCCGATTCAGCGAACTTTTCATCCGATATTTTTCGTGGCATAAACAATACTGCTCGCGAAGAAGCGTTATCAGCATTAGTAACTCTAGGTTTTGTTAGAAAGAACGCCGAAAAGGCAATTGATAAAATTTTGAGAACCGATCCTGAAAAAGCTGTTGAACAGTTAATCAAGGATGCATTGAAACAAATGTAAGTCCGTTTATTATTTTGAAGCACTACTTAAACTACATATTACTTTGTGTAGCTGTTGTTACAGTTACTATATCCCAATCGTTTGCTCAGTCGACTAATACTGTTGAAATCGATACGACTGGGAATTTAGTCTTCCCATTTGAAGATGAAGGAGAATTCCAGTACCCCGATGAAATTGAAGACAAACCTCTTTATTTATCGCGTCCCAAAAATATTGTTCAAAAATACGAGTACGATCCCGAAACTCAGCAGTACATTATCTACGAGAAAATAGGAGACATGTATTATCGAATGCCTAAAACAATGGGATTAAAGGAATTTGTGAAATACGATTTCGACCGTTCTATTAAAGATTATTGGCGCACACGTAAAGAAACCGAAGACATTGAGGTGCAGCAATCGCGTTTAATCCCTCAGCTTCGCATCGAAAGCGAGGCATTTAATAATATATTTGGAAGCGAAGTAATTGATATAAGGCCACAGGGCTACGTTGAAGTTCTTTTTGGATTGGAATCGAATTACATTGAAAATCCAATCCTGCCTGAACGTCAGCAGCGTGTTACTACTTTCGATTTCGATAATCAAATTAACATTAGCGTAGCTGGTAAAATTGGCGATAAAGTAGACCTCGATTTTAACTATAATACCGAAGCATCTTTCGATTTCGAGAATAAAATGAACCTTGAATACAACGGTAAAGAAGACGAAATACTTCGGAAAATAGAGGCTGGTAATGTATCACTTCCTTTAAATGGAACCTTAATTCAAGGAGGAACTAATCTTTTTGGTATTAAAACCGAAATGCAGTTCGGACGATTAAATCTCACAACGGTTATTTCGCAGCACAAAGGCGAATCACAGGTAATAGAAACCGAAGGAGGTGCCCAAAAAACAACTTTTAATATAAAGGCATCGGAATATGATCAAAACCGGCACTTTTTCGTGTCAAAATATTTTTACGATCATTACAACGAGGCACTAGCGAATTTACCTTTAATTCGAACTCAAATAAAAATTAATCGGGTTGAAGTATGGGTAACCAATAAAAATCAAAATTTTACTTCTGCTCGTAATATTGTAGGATTTGTAGATCTAGGTGAAATTACCGAAAACATTCATAATAAAGTAACTTCTTTTGCCGGAAGTGGTGAACGATATCCGTCGAATAGTGCCAATGGAATGTACAGAACTTTAGTTAATAACTACAGCGCAATTCGTACTTCATCCGAAGTAAAAGCTACAATAGGTGGAATTAGTGGTTTTGAAAATGGTATCGATTGGGATAAAATCGATCAGGCACGACGATTGTCTGAATCGGAATATACCTTGAACAATCAGTTGGGATACATTTCTTTAAATGCACCACTAAATAGCGATGAAGTATTGGCCATTGCATTTGAATATACATTGGGTGGAAATCTTTATCAAGTAGGTGAATTTAGTGAAGATGTAAGCGATCCTGAAGAATCACTTATATTGAAGTTGATTAAGGGTACTACTTTGTCGCCTGAGTTTCCTACTTGGGAGTTAATGATGAAGAACATATACAATTTAGGTGCCTACGATTTATCTTCCGACGATTTCGACTTTCAAGTAGTTTATAAAAATGAAGAAACCAACACATACGCAAACAATATACCCGATGGTGAATTACAGGATACTTCTTTGTTGAGACTCATGAGGCTTGATAACTTAAACTCTCAACTCGATGGAGTTCCAAATGGCGATGGTAGTTTCGATTTTATCGAAGGGATAACCGTTATTCAGCAATCTGGAAGAATTATATTTCCTTTACTCGAACCTTTTGGTAATAACATTACCCGAAATTTAAGTGATCCCAAACTACAAGAAAAATACGCTTACAATACCTTGTACAACGAATCGAAAACCTCCGCTGAAAATGATACGGAACACGATAGGTTTGCATTGATGGGTTCTTACAAGGGAACTTCAGGGGCTGAAATAGCGTTAAATGCTTTTAACCTTGCACCCGGTTCGGTACAAGTTTCGGCAGGTGGACGCGAGTTGGAAGAAGATATCGACTATGTGGTGGATTATGCCATGGGACGTGTGAAAATTATAAACGAAGGCTTGATTGAAGCTGGAACTCCCATACAAGTATCAACCGAAAGTCAGGAATTGATATCAACACAACGAAAAACAATGATTGGTACCTATGCCAGTTATATGGCTTCCGAAAAACTCAACATTGGTGGTACAATGTTATGGATGAACGAAAGACCAATAACCAATAAAGTTGAAATGGGAGAAGAACCGGTGACCAACTTGATGTTGGGGCTTGATTTTCAGTACCGCGACAGATCACAATTACTTACCGATGTTGTAAATTTGTTGCCCTTTTACGACTCCGATGTAGAGTCGAGTATTTCTATTGAAGGTGAAGTGGCAAAATTAATCACTGGCAGCTCTAATACAACAGGTAATCAGGTTTATATCGATGATTTCGAAGGCGTTGAAACCGCATATTCTTTTATTAATACAACTGGTTGGAGTTTGGCATCTACTCCACAAAAGCAAGCAGGTATTTTTCCTGAATCAAATTTCGATAACGATACTTTGGCGTATGGTAGAAACCGTGCTAAATTAGCTTGGTTTTATATCGATCGTAATGTATTTAATGTACGCAGTAGCAGCGATATGCCAGTTCATTTAAAAAATGATCTCGAAGCTTTATCGAACCATTATACACGTGAGGTGAAAACCTATGAAATATATCCAGGGAAGGAACTTCCAGTTGGTTCGCCAAAATATCAGTATGTAATGAACTTGGCTTTTTATCCAAAAGAGAAGGGGCCTTATAATTTCGATGCAGAACCAACTGGAATATCGGCAGGTATTGACGATAACGGATTTTTATTAAATCCTTCGTCTAGATGGGGCGGAATAATGCGCGAAATTCACACACCAAATTTTGAAGCGGCAAACGTTCGATACATTGAATTTTGGATGCTCGATCCGTTTATTTACAACGAAGATGGATCGAATAAGGGGGGCGATTTGTATTTTAACCTAGGAAGTGTCTCGGAAGACATATTGAAAGATTCAAAAAAAGCTTTTGAAAATGGATTACCCATTGGTGATCTAGTTGCCAATGTTGATACATCGGTTTGGGGGCGTGTTTCAAATAAAACTCAACTGGGCTCAGGATTCGAAACGGTAGAAAATAGCCGAGAATTTCAGGATATTGGTTTAGACGGATTAAATAACAACGACGAAGCCACATTCTTCAACGATTACCTGGTTAAACTTCAAAGCATTTTAAATCAAACAGCTTACAATAAAGTTGCAGCCGACCCTGCTAATGACGATTTTGATTATTATCGCAGCACGGAATTCGACGAAGAGGAACGATCGGTACTTGACCGCTACAAGAATTACAACAATCCCGATGGTAATTCAAAAACCATTGAAATGAGTGATGAGGCTTATCAAATTACGGGGAAATTAGGTCCAGATATAGAAGATATTAATGAAGATAATACCTTAAGTGAACTTGAATCGTATTACCAATACCGAGTTAGTATACGTCCCGAAGACATGAATGTGGGGCAAAATTTTATTGTAGATAAAGTCACTCGGAGTGTAGAATTAGTAAACGAAGTAGTAGATACTGTTCATTGGTACCAATTTAAAATACCTGTTCAAGATCCATCAGCCTACGAAGCAATTAATCGTTCCGAAGACGATTTTACATCAATTCGTTTCATGCGTATGTTTTTGCGCGATTTTTCCGATTCTGTTATTCTTCGTTTTGCAAGCTTAAACTTGGTTCGTGCCGATTGGAGAAAAGAAACAGATGATATGACTGAAGTTGGTGGAACAGAATCAAGCGATGGCAGCATTGAACTAACTTCCATTAATATAGAAGAGAACAACAGTCGTAAACCCATCAACTACATTTTGCCTCCCGAGATTGAACGCGAAACTGATCCTTCGAGTCCAACACTCATTCAAATGAATGAGCAATCGATGTTACTTAAAGTTACAAATTTGGAGAAGGGTGATATTAAAGCGGTATACAAAAACTTGGGAATTGACATGCGCCAATACAAACGATTACGAATGGAAGTGCATGCCGAAGAAATTGAAGGTTATCCTTTATCCGACAATGAGCTCTCCTTAATTATTCGTTTGGGGTCCGATATTGATAATTATTACGAATACGAGATTCCACTTAAGCTAACACCTGAAAGAGCAACTGCATACGATAGTGACATTGAAGCGGATCGTTATATTGTTTGGCCAAATGAAAATAGATTGGATATCGATTTGGAGAAATTTTCTAACCTTAAATTGGAACGTGATGCTATAATTCGTCAAGCCAATTCAACTTTAAGCCGAACCGATATTCATCAAGCAATAGATTCTGATGATAAATTTTCTAAAAATAGAATTAAAGTAAAAGGTAATCCTAGTTTAGGCGATGTACAAGTATTGTACATTGGAGTTAGTAATCCGCTCAGAAAAAATTTGGAAGCAAAATCGGTAGAGTTGTGGATAAACGAATTACGCATGAGCGATTTTGAGGAAAAAGGCGGTTGGGCTTCAAATGGTCGTATGTCAGTTCGTTTGGCCGATTTAGGAAGTGTATCCTTGTCAGGGCAAACACAATCAGTTGGCTGGGGAAGTATCAATCAAGTTGCATCACAACGTAGCCTCGATAATAAATATCAGTTCGATATAGCAGCGACTACTCAAATTGGTAAATTATTACCTGAAAAACTAGGTCTAAATATGCCATTGTTTTACAGTATTTCGAAAAGCGTTGCTAAACCTGAATACAATCCTTTTAGTTCTGA
>JAQIBQ010000323.1 GCA_027859005.1 Prolixibacteraceae bacterium
TGAGTACAAACACATATACAACCAATGCATAAACCCACTTTCCTCCAAATTTTGGGGTTGGGATTGAGGATAAATTGAATACCGATAAAAGCATTAATAGGATATAAATAAATATCGAAAAAGTAGAATGTTGGAAAAGGTTCTCGAATAAAAAAACAAAAGCAAGAATGAGTACATTGTTATCGAGTGGGAAGCCTTTGTATGTTTTACTATTAATAAGGCCATAAACATTAAAGTACGTTAATCGGATAGCACTGGCAGCAACAATTACAAACGCTCCGGGTAAAAACCAAATATTGTAATCTGCATAGCTTAAAAGAACAATAGCAGGTAAGACCCCAAAGCTTATAATATCGATCATGGAATCGAGCTCCGCTCCGAATTTGCCTTGTACTTCTGTTCTGCCTTTCATTTTTCGAGCTATAATACCGTCGTACCAATCGAACAACACGGCCCACAATACGCCAATCATTGCCGCTGGAAAATTTCCTAGTATGGCAAAATAAATCCCGGTTACAGCACTCATTAAACCCAATAGCGAGCAAATGTTTGGCAAATCTTTAATAAAGCTGAGTACGCTTACTTGTTTAGTATCATTCATTTTACTTGCTTCTTAAACCTGGATTATTGATGTCTTTTGTTAAGGATCTTTCTTTAACACTCAATCCTCTAAAAGGGGTTTTATATTCTTTCTTTTAAGCCCCTTTAGGGATTTGGGTATACATTACCTCCTTTAAGGCATTGATGAGGGCATCGTTTTCCTTTTGGGTACGACTAGCAATTCGAATATATCGATCGGCATCTGGCTGGGTTTTTCCAGCACTGTCTTTGATATAAATATTGTGCTCAATAAAAAGGCGCTTTGTTACTTCGGGGCCGCTTAAAGCGGCATCGGGCAAACGACAATAAATATAGTTTGCGTCGGGTTTAAAAACCTTCATCCCCTCAATGGAACAAAGTTTCTTATAAAAAATATCTCGATCTACTTTCACTAATTCGCAGCTATCCTCAAATTCTTTTTTGTATTGGGGGAGTATCTGTAGAAACTCTTCTGCAAATCCATTAATGTTCCAAATGTGAATTCCATTGCGAACCGCTATGGCAAAGTCTTCGTTAGCCGTTAATAGGTATCCTATTCTTAGACCACAAATACCATAAGCTTTGCTCATGCTTTTAAGAATAGCCATATTCGGATGGTTTGCTATTTCCTGTTCCAAGCTTATTTGCTCTTTGTTATCGGCAAAATCAAGAAATGATTCATCGATAATAAGCATGCAATTGCTGGGAGCTAGTTTTTGGGCCAATTGGATTAAATCAGCTTTGGGCACTAACATCGAAGTGGGATTATTCGGTGTAACCACAACCGCCATATCGGCTCCAGCTTTTATGGCTTCATCTGCAAATTTATCTACATCCAGCTGAAAAGATGGAAACTCGAGTGGGAATTCCACAACATGTCCTGTTGGTGCTGCATTCGCATATTCATTAAAGGAAGGAACAGGTACGATTATCTTTTTAGCTAAAGTTCCAGAAAGTATTTTTATGATTTCGGCCGCTCCGTTCCCGACTACAATTCTTTCGGCTGGTTGATTGATAACATTGCCAATCAATTCTGCCAATGCATTTTGCGCCATTGGATAATTCAGAACTAGGTTTTGAATATTATCCTTTAGATGTGTAAATACAGCTTTCGGCGGAAAATAAAGGTTATACAAGTAGGCATGGTCGGTAAAATCGTGCCGATAATAACCTCCATGTTGTTTTGATATGTATTCGTATTTTTCTTCCTGAGTTATATATTTGTTTTTCATGGTATCTATCCTAAAATTATGATGCCACTGCATTTTCAAGTCTACTAACTTTTTTCAATTCTGTTGGAAATAGGATTTCTGCTTTGGCTAAATCATTCATGTTATCAATTTCGTACCATGGTTTATGGTCAAACGAAACTGAATCAAAGTTAAGGCTTTTATTGTCAACCATTTCAGAGAAAACGGTTTCATAATAACAGTTTACACTGCCTGCTTCAATATACCGATTCAAGCTCTTAATAATTGCATGCCACGATTGAAGTGAAAAGCTATAGATGTTAACGGTTTTGTATCGGATATCGGAATACGACTCGTTGGTTCCTTTTTGAAATCTAGTAACCTTGTTGGTTTTATCTAGGGATACCGTTGTTCCATCTAACCAGGGCTGCATGCGAGCTACTGCCATCCTATCGGGGTAAACCATATCGTTGAGCAATGTGGAGTTCATTACCAAATCACTTTCAAAAAGCACAAACGGCTCATTGATAAGTTTACGAGCCATCCAAAGCGAATAAATGTTATTGGTAGTTTTATACAAAGGGCTGTGAACGTATTCAATGGAAATGTCTCCCGATTTTTCACCAAGAAAATCCATGATGCATTCTTTTTCATGACCTGTTACTATTACAAGCCGTTTAAACCCCTGGCTCTTTAAATTATTAATTAATCGTTCCAGAATCGATTTATCGTTTACAAGAGTAAGGCATTTGGGTGAGCTTTTTGTTAATGGGAAAAGGCGGCTTCCAGTACCAGCCGCAAGTAGTAGTGCTGTAGTTATGCGATTTTGACCACAATAATTGCCTGAATCACTATTCATATAATAGGTATTGATACCATCAGAAAAAACTAGACGTGCGTTAAAGCACATAGCGTACTAAGTATTAGGACTCTGATGTTTGGACTATTTCCTGATAATTCAACTATAGATATGAAGTCTGCGAATGCGATGATAGATTGCTTAAAGAGCACATCAACAAAAATGATAGTGAATGATTGATACTAAAAGATTAGTAATCCGCGCGCAAAGATACTCTAATTAATAAGGATAACTAATTTATTGTGTTAGCCTTCTTTTTTCATGACTTAAATGAACTGATTAAATTTTGCAGCTGCTCTGATTGTGCTGAAAGTTTTTCGGCACTTGCAGCTAAATTCTCTGCTGATAACGCATTATCTTGAGTAATATCTTTGAGCTGATGTATTGAAATGATAATTTGATTCACGCCTTCAGATTGTTCTTCACTAGAGGAAGCTATCTCTTAAATTAAGTTAGTAGCTTTTTCAATATCAGGTATTACCGACGATAATTTGTTTTGTGCATCTTCAGAATCGTGAAGTATTATTTAAGAATGATGATTGATTTCATCAGCTGCTTCTTTACTCCTTTCTGCTAATATTCTAACTTCAGAAGCAACCACACTAAAACCGCGATCATGTTCACCAGTTCTAGCAGCTTCAACGGCCGCATTTAAAGCAAGAATGTTTGTTTGAAACGCAATGTCAGAGATTACCAGGTTCTTAATTGCTATTTCTTTCATGCTTTTGCTTGCTTTTACTGAGGCATTACTACCGTTAATCACACCTGATTGGCATTTTCTCTAACAAAGGCATCTACCATTTTTGTCGCTTCTGCGTAAGTTTTTTTTTGAACTTAATAAAGAAGAAAGAAAAGGTTCCCTAAAAAATAATTCCAGAAACAATTAGAAGGGAAGAAGAATTTTTGCTTTATAACTT
>JAQIBQ010000344.1 GCA_027859005.1 Prolixibacteraceae bacterium
GCGAATCTAGTTTTACCCAGAGCAAGAGTAAAAGAGATTTTAAAAATAGAAGAAAATAAAGCAGCTTAAATAGTTTAAGTTTTTTATTTTGAAAGGTGGCTTTATGGGATTTTAGTCACCTTTCTTTTTATTATTGTATAACTATCTTCCGGCAAGAATAGCCCAACTCAGTTTGAATCGTAAGCAAATACAGTCCAGGTGAATACGAACTAACATCGAGTTTAAACGCACTTCGTTTCGAGCTAATTTCTTGATAATATAATTCCCCAGTCAGGCTCTTTATTTCAATTGAAAATGCCAGTTCATTTGCACTTTTCGAACGTATTGTAAGCTGATCGGTTGCTGGATTTGGATAACATATAAATGCATCGTTTTCATACTCTCTGACGGCTACATCTTGTTTTTCGAAGGCTCCTTCATAGGCTCCGAGATCGGGTGCAGCACCTTCAAAATCCCAATCGAATTCAGAACCTGCATCTAATAAATCACTTCCAATTCTTAACTTCAAGAAAAATAAATCGGGTAATGACCCATCGCTATTTCGAGGATTTGTAACTCCAGTTGTATCCAAGCTTGCAAAATCATCAGCACTAACTTCAAAGCCATTCCAACTGTTGGTAATTTCATCATTTGTTGATGCCATATTAATGCCACCACTAAACGACAAATTATTTACCAAACGATGTATACCTTCATTAGGATCTTCACTTAATCTAAAATTAGCTACTCCGTTGTTGTACGATGTACAATGAATGATTTCATTCCCAGCCATATTATGGTTTTGATCGAAACCTTTTCCTCGGTTATTAAAAGCTACACAACGTACAATTTTATGAGGACCTTTGTAATAGTCACCACCTAATTTAAACGCATTTCCATCGCCATTAAAACCAGTTATACCCCAGTTGTTGTATCCGTTTGAAAATGCCCAACAACCTTCCATATAAATACGTGGTTCAGCCTGCCAAAAGTCCCAACCATCGTCGGAATTACTCCAGGCTCTACAAGCAATGAATTGATTGCCATCACCTAAATCGAATTTAGCCGCAAAACCATCGGCATTTTCACCACCATTGCCAACATCGAAATTAAGATATGAATCGCAATTAATAATCTTAGTATGAGATGCTCCTCCGGACAATTGTATGCCCGAATCGCCATTTTTATAGGTATTACAAAGCTCAATTGTATTGTGGTGTCCATCGATGTATATTCCGTTGTCGCCAGCCTCTGTAACATTTATACCTTTCAAGTGAATGTATTCGCCTCCAATTTCTATCCCACGCCCAGCATTGCTACTGTTCATAAAAACAACTTTTTCGTTTTGATAGGCAAAAATGCTTATCATTTTTTGAGCAGCCCCCAAGTTATTGATACTAAGATCACGTACAAATCGGTATTCTCCTCCTCGAATAAATATGGTATCGCCTGCCAGTACTTCTGTTAATGCTTTTGTAATTGTTAGAAAAGGCTCATCTAAAGATCCTGTATTAGAATTATTTCCATCGGGAGAAACATAATAAACGGAAGGGTTTGCCTTAAAAATTATTGAGCGTACACTACCAACAGCAATTCCAGCTTCGTTCACAGCATCAATTCGCCAATAATATGTTGCATCAGTTTGTTTTTCAACATTGAGGTAAGTCAACGCTGTTTCAGCGTATAAATCTGTTTCATCAATGGATTGATCTTCGCTGAAATAAACATGATAAAATTGTGCATTTTCGGTACCCAGCCACATTAGCGTAAAAGCATTGTCGAGAACAATTTTGTTTTGAGGCAATAACGAATTAACCTTCGTAGGGTTGACAGTAACCGGATTTGTTCGTTGTAAAAGAACTCTATCGACTGCTGGCAACATTGCATTTTCAATAGCTGCAAGTGTAATAACATGTGTACCTTCAGCTATTTCAAGGGTAAGAATCTGCTCTTGCCAACCATCGAATTTAGTGGTTGGAATAAAATTCAAATCAATAGTAAGCAAATTGCTTTCAATATAGGCTAAAACGTTGTTATCACTATTATTCTGATACCTTATTTTTAGGTTGAAAAAACTTGTTGAATCATTTTCAATCGTGAAGGAGATAGAACTGCCTAAACCAGTTGATTCAATATAACCAATGCCTGTATATTCATCTAACTCACTCCCAAAAACCATGTTGTTTAGTTCGCTTTCTTCGGCTTCGAATATAAATGAAGAGCCATCATTGGAAGATTCTAAAACAAAATCGACATAATCAATTCTACCCCATTCACCATCGTTGCGTTTGGCTTGTAACTGTATAGTTTGACCTGCGTTAAGAACAACACCTTGAATATTTTTTATAACAAAATCATCGTCTTTAGGAATTTGATCACCTATCCAAGTACTGACTAAGGTACCATTTACCAATACATTAAACGAACTCGCACCATCACCTTCATCGAGGTAAGCAACATTTATTGTATAAATTCCTGATTGCTGTGCAAATGTAGTTGTTGCAACACTATATTCATTTTCAGATGCAGCTCTTATTACCTTATATTCTGAAGCTCCTGCTTTATTTTCAATAATAAAATCACCAATATTTTCGAAATTTTCGGCTTCAATTCTAGTCGGAGCATTTTGAGCTTTACTATTCCAAGGAAATAGAATTACAAGAATAAATATTCCTACCGCTTTTACAAACAATGAGCTTTTTACCATATATTTTTTGTATTGAAAAGAGTTTATTCTGAAACTACAAGTTCGTTATTAATTAAAACGTTTTTGAAAGTAACATCAGTAGCATTTGATATTTTATTTCCTTTTGCGACTCCATGAAAATTTGAATTGCTTATATGAATGTCGTAAATAGAATTTTGATTCTCAATTCCTTGTAATAATAAGCCATATTTCGACGACTTACATTCGATTTGATCAAGGTTTACGTTTCGAATTATTGGATATAGCGTATCGGTTCCTTCACGCTTAATATCGTAATTGCAATTAATACGCATTACGGACTCATCAACCTCACCAATTTTGACGTTTCTGACGTAAATATTTTCAATTATACCTCCTCGGTTCGAGTTGGTTTTAATCCTAATTGCACGATCAAGTTCTGGACTATCCATTTCGCAGTTTTCGACAAAAACGTTGCGAACGCCACCTGAAATTTCACTCCCAAGAACAACGCCTCCATGCCCATTTTTCATCATACAATTACGTACAATAATATTTTCTGAAGGTATTGCTGCAATAATCCCATCGGTGTTTCTGCCTGATTTAATTGCAATGCAATCGTCGCCTGTATTAAAATAGCAATCTTCAATTAACACATCTTTACACGACTCAGGATCGCATCCATCGTTATTTGGCCCGAGACTATTAATTTGAATACCACGAACAGTTAGATTGGTGCAAAACAAAGGGTGAATTACCCAAAAGGGTGAATTTTCGATGGTGAAATCTTCTAACAGAACATTTGTACAATTCACTAGGTTTATGAACTGTGGACGCAAATAAAAACCTTCGCCCATTTGTCTTTCAATGGTTGGAATTTCGTCTGAATTATATTGTTTTAATGCGGGGCGAGCATGTGGTAATAATTGACTTGGTGTACCATCGGTCCAACCGTATTCTTTACGCCCTTTCCATATCCACCAATCGTTTTCTGTTGCGTTACCTTGCAAGAGTCCCTTACCAGTTATTGCAATGTTTGTTTGATTGTTGGCATAAATTAATGGAGAATAATTATAGCAATCTATGCCTTCCCATCTGGTGTATACTAAAGGCAAATAATCCTTGGGATCCACTGAAAATAAAATAGTTGCTCCCTCCGACACATGAAGATTAACATTTGAAAGTAAGTGTATTGCACCTGTATAAAAAGTTCCAGCCGGAACGAGTACTTTACCGCCTCCGTTCTCATTACAAGATTTAATAGCTTTATTAATAGCACTGGTAGACAATGTTACACCATCGTTTATTGCTCCATATTCAACAATATTGTAAACATCATCAATAAAAACAGGCTCTTCAATAGCTAGCAGAATATTATTTACTTTCGACCAATCATCGGTTCTACCTGTGCAACTTACCAGAACAAACAAGGCAAGGAACATTAAGCCTACATATTGAAAAATTGATTCATTTTTCCTTTTCAAAATACTACTCATCGCAAATAATTTTGGTAATACAATACCCATTGAGATCTTTTCTTCTTCAAGACTAGCCTCTTATACAACTTTATAAAAAGAAGGAGGACAAATTTTTAAATTGCCCTCCAGTATTCACTATTGTTTAATAAATCTAAAAGCATGTTGTGTTTCATTCGCAACGGTGATTAAATAAATCCCTTTATTCAATCCACTAACGTTTATCGCTTTATTACTTTCAACGTTTTGCAATGAAATTACTTCTTTACCAGTAGCGGTGTAAATTGAAACTTTTGCAAAAGAATCTACTTCACTATCAATAAAAATTACATCACTTGTTATACTTGGAAATACTTTCATTGAAACACTGTTCAGTTCATGAACTGAAACAGGACCATTCGCCCAACGAGGATCACCAACAAGGGTTCCTTCGTCGCTCATGAAATACAAATCGGCACCCTCAGTAATTTGAAAGTTACCAGCATCAGCATCAGTAAAACTTGGATCTATTGTAGAATTATATTCTGCTTTATTGAATAAATCTTCGGCATAAGTTCCTGCATCTAGGATAAAGTCTTCGGACATAACTGAGAACGACATTTCGTTGTATTTAATGGCATTTCCATCTTCGTCGGCTACTCTCCAACCGTTAACGGTTACTTCTTCTTCTACCATTGTTTTTCCTAAAATAGAATTGGTGATTTTCAATTCAGCTTCACCATTGTTTCTAATATCAAACAAATATTGTCCGCTTTTTCCACCACCCCAATTGTAAAATGTACAATGATCGATATTGATCTGACAAGGATAATCGTCCATATCTTGAAGGTCAATTAACTTGTTTGGAATATTAGACATGGTACAATTAGTAAGTTCAAAGTTATCGAAGGTAATACGTGATTTCATACGGAAAGGACCATAGTCACCACCACCTCTTAAATCGTTTACAATGCAATTATCGAACTTGATTGATTTTGCAAAATATACATCGCGATCGCCACGAATTACAGAACGATTGAAGTGATTCATCAAACAGTTCTTAACCAGGATATCGCCATATGTCATGGCTTCACCAGAAATGAAGTTTAAGAAATAATCACCCTCAAGTTCATCTTCTGATACTGTTTCAACGCCAGAAATTGAGTCAACAGCAGCACCCGACCAAATAATTCCATCGATTGTAAGACTAATATTATTTGCAGGCACATCAATTTGAGCAATGTGAACACGTGTATCGTTAATGCCACCATTGTTTTTAATTGTCATTGATGTTGTAACTTCGATAGAAGCGTATGAGGCTTTGTGTATACCTGGCATAATGAGCAAAGTACCACCTTCCTCTACTTCAGCAATTTTAGTAATGATATCATCGCCAACATTTACAACCACTTCGTTTTGGGCCATTAATCCGCTAATGGCGAAAAGCATAATCATGCTAATTGTGTAAAGTTTCTTCATAATTCTAATTTTTTTAGGTTATTGAGTTAATCTTTTTCTTTTCTAATATCCGTAATCGTTATTCAAGTTAGGGTTGGTATCTACAACACTTTGGTGAATTGGTAATAATTCTTTTCTATTCGGTTCAAAAAATGCAGCTATATCCAATATGTATTCTTCGGTTATATCGTTGGCCCACTCATTTACATTAGGCCATTCAATCGAATCGCGATCGGCAACTTCGGTTGAATCCATAACATAACCGAGGTTCAAGTATTCAATTTTCGCCCCTTTCTGACGCCAAACTCGTTCACGAGGAATATTATCGTATGGAGTTTCACCGTTCATTATTTTAGTTAATTCGCTTCTCATTTCGTCTAATTTACTTCCCATCATATTCCACCGAATTAAATCGAATTTACGCAAAGCCTCACCACCAAATTCCCAAGCTCTTTCATCAACAATTGTATTGAAAAAGCCTTCATAGTCAGAAGGAATTGTTGGAAGACTTTCGGAATAAGCTCTTTGCTGAATACTTTTTAGCGCTTCAATTGCGGCGGCAGTTGGACCATTGTTCAATTCGTTTTCTGCTTCAGCAAACATTAACACAACATCGGAGTATCGCATGATAGGCCAGTTAATTCCAGTGAATTTATCGGTTCCGGGTTGCTCTGGCAATAACCATTCTCTTCGCCATTTGGCAATATTCATTTCGGTTAAGTCTCTCAATAGATTCGCATTATTTTCATCAATTTCGTGAGTTACAATGGTTACATCACGTCGTACATCGTCGTTCTTAAACGAGAAATAATAATTAGGTAAGGCGTTTATTCCAGGGTTACATTTTCCCCATTTCGAATCTTCGTGTATTTTAGTTCCAAGGTAGTAACCCAGTTCTCCGCTTGTGTAGGCTCCCATTCCAATTTCTAACATAATTTCGCCATACTCTGTATCCAATCTACGCTCACTCATGGTTTGGAATATGTCTTCATAGTTTGGATTCAATAGGTGTTCGCCACTTTCCATGATCTCTTTACATTGGTCGCGGGCAATTTCGTAGTATGCTTTGTAATCGGGGCTACGTTCCATACTTCCAGATTGTTGTAGTGAAAATCCTCCTCGGGCTAAAGCAATTCGAGCCATTAAACCTTTAACTGATCCTTTCGTAAATCGTTCTTCAGGTTCTAGTTCCGAGCGCCAAGGGACCAATTCTTCTGCAACTTTCAAATCAGCAATTAAATGATCGTAAATTGAATCTCTATTGGTTTTGGGTAGATTAAAATCGTCGCCTGCTTTTGATGGAACTGTTTTAAAAGGCACGTCTCCCCAACTTCTGATTAATTCGTAATAAAACATAGCACGTAAAGCCATTGCTTCACCTAACATGTAATTCATGCGTATAATATCATCTTCCTCACCAACGGTAAAAATTGTACTAGTTGGAATATTGGCAATACAAATATTTGCACGTTCAATGGCAAAATACAGGTTTCGCCAAGGCTTTTCGATCTCGCTATTCCCAGAGTTTGCTGCATATTTTGCAAGACCTCTTCGTCCATTGTCTAACTCACCCGAACATTTTGCAATGTCGGTATCAACACCATAATACATGCTTAACCTTTTAGAATAACCTTCATCACGCGTCATTAGCTGATAGATTCCTAAAATGGTTTGCTTGGTATAATCAGGGTTTTCAAATATATTCTCGTTTGAGAAAAGTGAAACCGGTTCGTACTCAAAGAATTTCTCGCATGAGAAAGTAGAGAAGAGTACTGTTAGAATAAGAATGTATTTAAATCGCTTCATTGCTCTCTTTTTTACAAGGTTAAGTTAAGACCAAAAATTACGGAACGACTTCGAGGGAAGGCAGAAAAGTCTACACCAGGTGTCATTGGAGTTTTCCGACGTGTATCAACCTCAGGATCGAATCCAGAATACTTAGTGAATGTATGTACATTATTAATGGTACCGTATATTCTTAAGTTTTGAATTTTCACTTTGTTCAACAATTGCTTTGGTAAGGTATAGCCTAAAGTAATGTTGTTCACGCGTAAAAAAGAACCATCTTCAACAGCCCACGAATGGAACAAATAGCGTCCTTGCGGCGGTGTCCATGTAGTGGCATTTGCATTTAATGCTGCCAAGTCAGAAGGATCGGTAACAACTTCGCCTAACTCATTAACGGTCATCCAACGCTCATTACTGTTCACATCAGATAGCATATTGGTATACTTACGATATGCACTTGAAAATTCGATTTTACTCGCATTGTAAATGTCATTCCCATATACCCAGTTTAAGAATACACTACAATCGAAACTTTTGTAGGAAGCCATTAAATTCATACCTCCAAAATGATCGGGGTTAGCATCTCCAATAACGGTACGGTCATCGTCGAAAGTTACTAATGAACCATCGTCGATAACAGTTCCAGATTCATCAACAGGGCTTGCTAAGTTTTGAAACTTGTAACTTCCTGGGCCAAATCCGGCAAATGTAATTCCACGGTTATCGGCAACATTAGGCTGAAGAATGTATCCACCATTCTCATCGCGTGCAAATGCACCTGCGTCATCAAGTACAAAATCATCAACAGCATAAAACCCATCTGTTACAAACCCATACATTAAACCTATCGATTCGCCAATCTTAACAATGTAATCATCACCTGTATCGGAACTCCAGCCCGATTCCTGCGTGAAATAATCTAAACCACCTAAATCGTCCACTCTGTTTTTATTAAATGAAATATTAAAGTTGGCTTGAAAAGAAAAATCGTTTGTTTCAACAATTACGGCATCGATATTTAATTCAACACCTCGGTTTGATGTACTTCCTATGTTTTGCCATTGACTTTCAAAACCTGAAACGCTTGGAACTTTTAGTGGAATAAGAAGATCAACAGTTGAATTGTAATATAATTCAATAGATGAATTTATTCTACTGTTAAACAATCCCAGATCAATTCCAAGATTCCTTGTTATTGTTGTTTCCCACATCAAATCGGGATTTGATAAGGTTGTCGGATACATATAAGGTTGTTCCGATTCGTTTAAGAAATAAGCCTTACTTGAAGAAACACTATAAGTTGTCATCCACAAATAATCATCAATTCGATTATTTCCTGCTGTACCGAAACTTGCTCTTACTTTCAAATTCGAAATGGAAGGTATATTTTGAATAAAAGGTTCTTCGGATAAACGATAGGCAACAGATGCACTTGGGAAATTTCCATATCTTTTTAGAGGACTAAATCTGGACGAACCATCAACTCGATAAGTTATTGTAGTTAATAATTTATCTCTCCAGCTATAATTTACTCTTGCAAAATAAGAAAGCAAAGCATTCTCAATTTCATAAGTCTGAGGTTTCTGTTCTTCATCTCCTAATGTCATTGATCCTATTGCGATTTCAGGCGTAATGTCCTTTGGAAAAGATCTAGATTCAATACTAAATGAATTATAAGTGTATTTAATTGCTTCTTGTCCTATTAAGATATTAATATCGTGTTGTCCAGCAACTTTCTTTAAATTATAGTTTGCTGTATTTGTAATTCGGAAAGTACTTTTTTCTTTCATTTCGAGATTAACAACGGGTTTGTCGCCATACCTACGTGCAGTACTTGTAGTCAAACCATAAAACCGTTCCAATCTTTCGTTTCTTTTCTCCATTCCCACCGACGATTTAAGGATTAAGCCTTTCAATGGATCGAGGGTAATACTAGCGTTATAATTATTTGTAGTTCTGAAGTTTTGCTTATAATCGTCGAGAGCCAAAGTTAATGGATCGGTTAACTGGCTTGCAATGTAGTATTCGTCGTCGTCGAACACAAGGGTTTCATCACTGTCTGCCAAACCTTTTGTTGGACGATACTGAACTGAGTGACGCAAACTGTTGCTTGATGAAGTACCTGCATTTGAAGTACCCGCTCCAAATACTACTCTATCTGAGTATTTTAGATTGAAATCGAGAGTAAGAAAATCGTTTGCTTTGTGCTGAAACTTTGTGCTGAAATTATTCTTTTTGAAACCAGTTTCAACCATTATGCTTTTATCGGTTGTATTGGTATAGCTAACACTATACTTTGTTTTTTCATCGCCACCCGATATACTTAAATTGTTATAATAAGTTGGAGCATCGGCACCAAACACTTGTCCTTGCCAATCGGGATCAACACTTGTTCCATAATTGGTATCAATTTCTTCCCAAGGACCGTACATGAATTCAAAATCTTTTCTTTCTGGGAAAGATCCACGAGAGCGTTCGTATTGAAATAGTACATACTCTTTTGGATCGAGCACATTTAATCTGTTTGCCAAAGTCTTTTGGCCTAAATAAGAATTAAAGCTAACAGTAACCTTGCCTTTTTCGCCGCTTTTTGTCGTAATAATAATTACGCCGTTAGCACCACGAGAACCATATATGGCAGTAGAAGAAGCATCTTTTAGTACATCAATTGATTTAATGTCGGAAGGAGCAACATCACTAATACTGCTTACTGGAAATCCGTCAACGATATACAGTGGAGAGTTGTCTTGAGTAATTGAACCGCCACCACGAACACGAATTTTGATTTCAGCGTCGGGAGAACCTTCAGAGGTTGTAATTTGCACACCTGCTAAACGCCCAGTTAAAGCTTGAGCAGTTGAAGAAAGAGGAATATCCTTCAGTTGTTCTTCGCCTACTGAAGCAACAGATCCGGTTAAGTCTTTCTTTTGTACCGAACCGTAACCAATGGCAACAACTTCGTCGAGGTATTCAGTACCCGATTCAAGCGTTGCATTAATGGTTGTTTTTCCATTTACAGGAATCTCTTGAGTTTTCATTCCTACAAACGAAAAAACAAGTAAATCTTTTTGAGGATTCTCAACACCAATGGTATACATTCCATCCATATCGGTAATGGAGCCATTAGTCGTTCCCTTTACAACTACAGTCACACCGGGTATTCCCTCGCCTGCTTCATCATCAACTCTACCGCTTACATTTACTTGTGCAAAAAGTTGCCCTGCAATAAGTATGCATCCAATGATTAAAAGAAGCTGTTTCATGAAATTAAGTTTACTAGTTAAATATTATTTCTTTAAATCTACAAAGAAATTAAAAAGGAGACCAGTATAAGTAACTACCAGTCTCCTTAAATACATCTATTTTTTAATCAATTTTGATTTTGAGCTATAGGTGTTGTTTTCAATGTTTAAAAAGTAAACACCATTATTCAATTCACTTACATCAAGCTGATATGATGCACCAATTGTATTGCTAATTACTTTTGCTCCTGCCAAATTATAGATTGAAAGTTTTGAACTTTCAACGCCTGTATTTATAAACAGTTTATTTTGTACAGGATTTGGATATACATCGAGCATTTGAGACGCAATATCGTTTATTCCAACCTTAAATTCAATAGAAACAGTATAGGTTAAAGTTGTACCATCTTCGGCAGTAACCACAATATCAACAGTTGAAGGAATGGCTGTTATAAGCCCATCGCCAATTACAGTTGTTTTAGAGTCGTTTGCTGTTGCAGATAATAATAAGTTAGCGGTTCCCTCATCAACAGTTAGTGTATATTCATATACATCGACACTAAACTCAGGACTGATTTCACCCTTTGTTGACATTAATGAAGCCAAGGTTGCATCGGTTGATGGATAATAATAATCTACACTTACCGAATAGGTTTTTGTTGAACCATCTTCAGCGGTAACAACAAGCTCAACTACTGATGGAATTACTGTAATTAGTCCATCACCAGCAATACTAGCCGAGTCGTGATTCGCAACACCAGCTAAGGTAATACTTTCATTTTCGAGTCCCACCATTAAAGTATACTCTAAAGTATAAGGATCGAAATCGGGAGATAACTCTCCTGCACTTGTTGTTAGATCGGCCAATTTTGAATCGCCAGATTTTACATGAACCTGAGCTTCTGGAGCACCTGTGCAATAGTCTGGAAGAGCTGGATTTTCGTGACCTAACCAAACTACTATCCAATCGAGGTATCCACCAATTGCTTGGCCACTTTCGTCGCCAAACTTAATGTAATTGTCGCCTGTTGATGAAGTGGTTGTTGCTTCAACTACGGGAGATACTTCTTCATCCATGAATACTGCAGCATGATCGCCAGTTACAACAATACGGTAAGTATGCCATGCATATAAATCTTTTTCAACTTTAACACTAACTTCTGATTTAGATAAGCCAATAGTACTATCGGCAGGAGAAATTCGAAGTTCGTCGCGAGTACCAGAGTTACCGTTACGCCACTGAATATCCATGGCACGGTCGTATGCTTCGTCCATTATACCTTTCACTCGTGCAACAACAGTGAAGTTAGTTTCAGTCCATTCATCTGGGAAATTGCTGCGGTACATGCGCTTCCCGTCGGGCTGCATATATTCCAACAAGTTATTTCCAGCTATTTCGGTATCGGCAACAATTTGAGCTGAGAAAGTTTCGCCAGGGCTATCGCTACTATATGTTGTTAAATCTAATGTTGAGCCTAGTGTCTCTTCTGGCATAACATTAGCAAGATAATTCATCCAATAAGTTCCTAATGGAAGTCCGGTAAGGTATTCAGGAAGTGCTGGGTTTTCTTCGCCCAACCATACTACCATCCAATCGAGGTATCCACCAATTGCTTGGCCACTTTCGTCGCCAAATTTGATGTAATTATCTCCAGTCGATGATGTTGTAACTGCCTCAACAACAGGAACTGATTCTTCATCGATATAAACTGCAGCATGATCTCCTACTACAACTACACGGTAAGTATGCCATGCATATAAATCCATATCAACTTTTACTTCAACGCCTGATTTCGCTAATTCAATTGTACTATCGGCAGGTGAAATTCTTAATTCATCGCGGGTACCTGAGTTGCCGTTACGCCATTGAATATCCATAACGCGATCGTATGCTTCGTCTTCAATTCCTTTTACCCGAGCAACTAAAGTAAATGCTGTTCCTGTAAACTCATCGGGGAAATCAGAACGATACATTGTTTTGCCATCTGGTTGAAGGTATTCCAATAAATTGTTTCCTTCGATTAGCGTATCGGCAACGATGGTTTGAGTGAAATTTTCACCCGGACTGTCACTACTTAATTTTGTTAAATCTAAGCTTGTTCCTTCACCAGTTGTTTCGGCAGGAAGCACATCGGCCAAATAATTCAACCATACCGGCACATAGCCCATTCCAGTTAAGCCTGAAGGCAAAGTTGGATTTTCAGCTCCTAACCATACGACCATCCAATCGAGATTTCCTCCAATAGCATCGCCACTTTCGTCACCAAACTTAATATAGTTATCACCTGTAGATGATGTTGTTATTGCCTCAACTACAGGTTCACTTGCCTCATCAATATAAACAGCTGCATGATCATCAACCACAACAATGCGGTAAGTATGCCATGCATATAAATCCATATCAACTTTAACATACACATCAGATTTTGATAATCCGATGGTACTATCAACAGGTGAAATTCTTAATTCATCGCGGGTTCCAAAGTTTCCATTGCGCCATTGGATATCCATCGCTCTATCGTATGCAGGATCATTAATACCCTGAATACGTGCTACAAATGTAAAAGCTGTTCCTGCAAAATTAGCGGGAAAATCACTTCTGAACATTGTCTTTCCATCTGGCTGTAGGTATTCCAATAAATTATTTCCGGCAATATCAATATCTTCAATAATTGTTTGTGAAAAATTTTCTCCAGGGCTATCGCTACTAAGTTTGGTCAAATCGAGCGTATTATTCTCACCTGTTGTTTCAGCAGGTAATACATCGGCCAAATAACTTAACCAAACAGGTTCATAAGGCTGTTCCATTCCAGTCATTCCCTCAGGAAGTTCTGGGTTTTCATCACCTAACCAAAGTACAATCCAATCGAGGTATCCACCAATTGCGTCGCCACTTTCGTCTCCAAATTTGAAATAAGTATCGCTGCTTGATGAAGTTGTAATAGCTTCAACAGTAAGTTCGGTAGCTTCATCGATATAAACGGCTGCATGGTCGTCGACTACAACAATACGGTAGGTATGCCATTCGTTTAAATCCATATCAACTTTTACCGACACTTCTGATTTTGATAACTCTATTGTACTGTCGGATGGAGAAATACGTAATTCATCACGCGTTCCGTGGTTTCCGTTACGCCATTGAATATCCATTACTCTATCGTAAGTTTCGTCACCAGTACCTTTAATACGAGCAACAATGGTAAATGCTGTTCCTGTAAATTCATTATTAAAATCGGAACGGTACATTGTTTTTCCATCGGGTTGAAGGTATTCAAGTATATTATTACCATCAATATCGGCATCGGCAATAATAGTCTGAGTGAAATTTTCTCCGGGGCTATCACTACTCGTTTTTGTTAAATCGAGTGTAACATTATCTCCTACTGTTTCGGCAGGGAGTACTTCTGCTTGATAGCTGAGCCAGTTCTGAGCCGAAGCCGAAAAGGCAATTGAAATTAGAACTAGGAATAAGTAAATGTTTTTCATTCTACGTGTGTTAGGTTAATACTGAATATTATAAGTTTAGTTCGTTTGCTGCCATAATAAAAGGTGCCATCCCCTTGGGATCATTGTCAATTGGCTTCTGATTGATGTAATACTCAAAAGATCCATCGCGATGTAATTTTACTCCAAGACCGGCCGAGCCACTAATGTTAGTAAGGGTTGGCAAACCATCGATATCAGTTTTAATAAAATGCTGAGTTAATGAGAGGAATGATTCTTTCGCAATTGCTTTATATTTTGAAGGCAATACACCAATATTTACTCCTTTAGCAAAGACATAAATAAACATTGCTGAGCCAGAAGTTTCAAGGTAATTGTATTCACGTTCACCCAAATTCAAAATTTGAAACCACAAACCGGTTTCTTCGTCTTTAAACTCGAGAAGTGATTTTGAAAGTGATTTAAATATTTTAATTAATTCAGTTCTTTGCGGATGTTCTTTAGGTAAAAACTCAATTGCATCGACCAAAGCCATCATATACCATCCCATTCCTCGGCTCCACTTGTGAGGCGATTTTCCAGTTTCTGCATTTGCCCACACTTGTTGTTTTGATTCATCCCAAGCATGTACCAACAAACCATCTTTTGAATCAACCGTTACATTGTATGTATTCTGAAGTTGGAAACAAGCTACATTCAACCATTTTGGCTCGTCAAACACCATTGCATATTCTACTAAGAAAGGACAAAGCATATAGCTACTGTTCAACCAAATTTGATTTGGATAAATTGATTTGTGAATGTAGCCACCATTTATTGCCTTTGGTTGATTTTCAAGTTGCCTGAGTAAGAGCTGAAGCGCTAGTTGGTATTTCTCATCTTTCGTTTGTTTGTAAACCCGAATTAATCCTTTGGCAGCATTAAAGTAATCGAGGTTGTATTCACTTTGATCGTATTTTTTTATTGTTCCATCGGGTTGAACGAAATAGTCAATAAAATTTTTGTGGTAAGCTGAATAAATAGCGTTATCACCACTAAGCCGTTCTATTGCCTGCCCCAACATTGCAATATCGTACTGCCAATTAATTGAAGATGGATTATTATAAAATGCCAAACTATCGTTACGAGCCATAACTGCATTTGCCATTTTAACAGACCATATGTTTTCTTCATCTAAACCATTAGACTTGGAAGAAGAACAGCCCCAAAAAGCAGTTATCAATAGAAAAAGTATTAGGTTTCTTTTGCTCATTCTGTTTCACATTTTTTCACTTTACAATTTTACAATGAACGGATAGCTTAAACCGACTACAAACTATTTTAAAATGGGGGATATTCTATCTGTTTGCATTTTAGATACAGAATAAATAGGTTGGCAAAACCACTCATCACACCGCCTTACGCGCTGACTATATGACACATACCATACAATACATGTGCAATCAATTCAATTTAGAAAAATAATAGGTGAGAATGCAAACCCTTTGCATACTGTAATATTAACTCACATTTGTTAATTTTAACATGTGTTGATAGAAATTTGAATTGCAGTGAATGAATAATTTTAAGCTCTATTTTATTGGTTTTATTTTATTGGTTTTTGTACAAAGTGTACTAGGAATTGAAATTGAACGCTTTGAAAAACTAGATACTAGAAACGGGTTGTCTCAAAACAATGTATTAAGCATGTTCTGTGACCATCAGGACTTTATGTGGTTTGGGACGATGGACGGACTAAACCGCTACGATGCTTACTCATTCAAAATAATAAAGTCGGAACCGGGCAAAAAAAATGTATTAACAAACAACCGTGTAAGTTCAATCTGGGAAGACGAACTCAAATTTTTATGGGTAAAAACCTACGATGGTTACTATCATTATTACATACGAGAAACAGGTGAGTTTATCAACTTTCCTGACTACAATGAAATTATTGAAGAGAAAAACAGTATAATCAGTTGCTATCACGAAGAAAAAAAAGGGTCGGTTTGGTTAGGAACGAGCAATTCTGGACTTTATCATTTAAGCTACAATAATGAAACGAAACGCTATCAATCAAAACGATTCAACTCAAGCGGCAACAATGCTTTGAGCAATAATTCTATTTCATTTGTATTAAGCGATTCGAACGATATCAACTGGATTGGAACTCAAAACGGATTAAATGCAATTGACTCAAATGCTACTGTTAAGCAGTTATTACGAACTACTAATTTCACATGTGGTGCTTTAGTTGATGACAATTTATATATGGGAACTTATAAGGGCGGAATTACTGTATATAACACGAGTAGTTTATCGCTTTTAGCAGCAAAGCAATTAGATGGAAATGCCGAAATTGGTAAAGTTCGTTTTATCGAAAAATTAGCCGATAACTCTTTGCTTTTTGGAACCGAAAACAAGGGACTATTTCATTATCAAACATCGAATAAAAAGCTTAAGCAATACCATAAATTTGGAAACAATGCACAATACGTTTTTACTGATAGTTATGGAATTATTTGGTTACGAACAGAAGACTTCGGTATCGTAAAAATTGATGTTAATTTAGGAGTAGAAAAACATTTCGATTTAATTAAGAAAGAGAAGTTTTCAATTATCGACGACGAACGTCCTTTCATATATGAAGACCGGAATCGGAACCTTTGGATTGGAATTCATGGTGGTGGCTTGGCTCTATATAATCGTGAAAATGATTCATTTTCGTTCTATAAAAACAATCCTTTATCGGATAATACCTTGAGTTCTGATTTTGTGCATTGTATTGGTGAGGATCGATCGGGTATGCTTTGGGTTGGAACGGGTCAATTTAATGGAGGAGCAAATAAAGTAATTCTAGCGAATCCATCGTTTACTCAGATAATACCAGAAAAGAATCTCGAAAACCTTGCCGACAATGTTGTTCGATGCCTTTTTGAAGACAGCAACAAAAATACCTGGATGGCCACAAAATCGGGGAGCATTTACATTTACAATTCGAATAATGAATTGATTAAAAAGATTGACAACCTACACGTGCTTAAAGAAGATTTACCAGGCTATAACATCTACTCTATACTTGAAGATCACGAAGGTTATATTTGGTTGGGATCGAAGGGTGGAGGCGTACTTGTAAGTAGCAAACCAATTACAAAAGGCAATAACTTTTACGAGAAATTGTCGTTCAATTTATACCAAAACGAATCAAACGATGAAAGTTCTCTTTCTAATAACAATGTATATTCTCTGCTCGAAGACGATCATCAACAAATTTGGATAGGCACGTATGGAGGCGGTTTAAATAAAGTAATTTCACGAAGCAATAATAAGCTTGAATGCATTCAAATAAACGAAGAAAACAGCTCGCTTTCAAGTAACGATGTTCGGTATTTATACGAAGATTCAAAAGGAAGAATATGGGTAGCTACTGTATTTGGCTTGAATGTGATTGAAGCTGCAGCAACCATGAATACAAAGCCCTCAATAGAGGTTTTTTTATACAACCCTACCACAGAAACCAGTATTAGTTACAACGACATTATCCATATTTTCGAAGACTCAAAAGAGCAACTTTGGTTTGGCACTTTTGGAGGTGGAGTTAGCATTCTAAAAAAATATGAAGGTTCAAATTCCATATTTACTCATTTAAAAACCAGCAACGGTTTGTCAAACGACGCCGTATTTTCAATTCTCGAAGACAGAAGTGGAAAAATATGGATGGGAACCGAAAATGGCATCTCAAGCTACTTGCCTGCACGTCTGGTTTTTGAAAACTACGACTATAACAGCGGACTGTAGACCGATAACTATTGTGAAAATGCATGTTGTTTTT
>JAQIBQ010000373.1 GCA_027859005.1 Prolixibacteraceae bacterium
ACAACTAATCCAAAACGAAATTCAAGAATTAGATCGAGAAAAAAACTTGCCAGCTTTTGATCAAACCAATCAAATTAATGCTTCTGATTTCACCCTAGATATTGCTGAAAATGCAAAAGCACATTTGAAAGAGTTACAACAATATTATAGCAAAAATTTCAAATTATATCGAAAGAAAAAAGATCAATTAATACGTGGTATTGCAAAAGAAAAAGGGAAAGACTTTTTATACAATCAGAAATTAAAACACCACAATAAATCACTTGAAGTTTTAGTTTTAAACTCTACAAGTAAAGAAGTGTATAGAGAAACAGAAAGTGGCATTATGCAGAAGATTGCACCTGTATACAAAGCCCCTGATTTCAAGTCGGGGAGAGCTCATTTTTTATCATCGGAGAAAATTGTTGGAAGTAAAACCATGAATACGTTCACATTCGACTTACTCATTATCTGGTTAATGTGTTTTATCCTATATCTATCATTATACTTCGATTGGCTCCGTAAATTAATTTACATATTTGGAAAAATTAAGCTAAAATAAGCTATGACCTCAACGAACTATTTTTACATTTCAGTGCTACTCTTTCTTGTTCTTTTTAATTCGTGTAACAAAGACAAAGAGATTGGGTTAGAAACGCTAAACACCATTGAAAATAGCAGCTATTTTACTGAGGATTTTCCTCCTTTCAATTATCAACAGGGTAGCAAAAATTATGGTGTTTCCGTTGATCTTTTACTCGAAATATGGAACGAAATGGGGGTAAGTCTTAGCAATGAATCGATTCAACTAACAGATTGGGCTGCGGCCTATAGTAAGGTTGAAAACGAAAAAAATTCCATGCTTTTTTCAACTGCTCGTATTCCTGAACGCGAAGATAAATTCAAATGGGTTGGCCCAATTTCTCCTATCAAAGAAAGCCTTATCGCTTTGGTAAATACCAACATTGAAATTAAGAATGACGAAGAATTATTAAGCTATAAAATTGGAGCGATTGAAGGCTACAGCAACATTGATTTGCTTAAAGAACTTGGAATTGATAACAATAAACTTGTACTGGTTTCGAATGCCGAAGAACTTTATCAGAAATTGATTAATCAAGAAGTTGAGTGCATTGCTTTCTTAGAATCGGCAGGACAAATAATAGTACAATCGCTTGGACACGATCTCTCCGAATTTGAATCGGTTTATAACTTAAAAACAACCGATGTTTATTATGCTTTCAACTTAAATACAAGCGATGATGTGATTGATACATTTCAATCTACTTTAGAAAAACTAAAAAACGATCGCACAGAAGATGGAAGTACTGTTTATGAAAAAACACTAAATAGATACAGCATTATCAACTCGAACAACGATAATATTTCAGATCAAATGGTGCTCGATTTAGTGAATACAACTTGTGCCAACATTGAGTTGGATCAAAATACTACGATTAAAAAAATAAACAATGCCGAAGTTCCTTATATCGATCCCGATGTAAGCTCACTTTATTCCTTTGTTTACGATACAACTGCAACAATGATCGCTCACCCAACGAATGCTTCATTAGTTGGAGTTTCGCTTAAAGGCAAAGCAGATGTGACTGGCAAAAAATTCCCCGAAGAGATACTAGCTAGTGCACTGGAAAACGGTGGTGGTTGGGTAGACTATGTGTACACAAAACCCGACCAAGGAGGCTTGTACCAAAAAACCACTTACTTTAAACTATGCACAGGAAGCAAAGGCGACTACTTTGTAGTATGTGCCGGAAAATACAAATAGTTATGAAAAATTCGACATACGATATTGTAATGCGCGACGATGATTTCGTTGTATACGAAAACGGACAAGCAATGCACACCAGTCAAGGAAACGAACTAGCACATAGCAATGTTCGTTTATTACGTATGGCTATTACTGATTATTCTTCAGAACATATATACAAAAGTTTTCCACTAAAGCTGGTATCGCAACTGTGCGATACAATAGCAATGAAAAATGAGATTGCTTTTGATATTTCAAACGATCCATTGATTTCTATATTTCAAGAGAAAAACGCTGCATTATTGACTGACGATATCGATTTTGCCATACTCAATTTCATATTTTTAAATTCTTCATCTTTAGCTTCTTCATTCAAAAATTACCTGCTGAAAAAAGATGAAAACCAAACGGATGAAGATTTCATTACACATGATCTAAAAGGAATATCTTGCAATAAGCAATTATGCATACAGGCACTTTCGGAACAAAATGGTGGAGGAGTGCTTATTCATTTTCTTTTACTAAACGGATACATTTCAATTGCTGAATATGCAGCAAGTGTTTTCATTTTGAAAATGGAAAACATTCAATTAAGCGCATTTAAAAATTTGAGTAGCATTAGCGCACTGCTAGAACCAATTGCTAGAACAGCTCAAAATACCATCGATTTTCTAACAATTTGTAGGGGTGAAAATCAGATTACAATAATTGAAGAAATTATTAAACGAGGAGAAGACAACCAAACTGAGTTCAAAAGTACCTTGCGATGGGACATAAGGCAAAATAAGAAAAACCCTGCAATTGAACATGCAGCACTAAAATCTATTTGTGCCTTTTTGAATAGCGAAGGTGGCGACTTATTAATCGGCGTTCGCGACGATGGCAGCATTGAAGGTATCGAAACCGACAAACTCGACAACGATGACCGTTTTTTACTTCACCTTTGGACTTTAATAAAAACGTGTATGGGACAAGAGGTGGTTGAATGGGTGAAAACCACTCTACAGACATTTGGAAATAAAACCGTTTGCAGGATAAGTTGCCAAAAAGGAAAGAACCCAATTTTCTTGCGCCAAAAAGGATTCGACGAAGCATTTTATGTACGCGTAGGACCAAGTAGTAGTAGTCTCGATATTAGTTCAGCATTGAAATACATCGACTTACATTTTCAAAATTAAAGTACTTTGCACTGGAAGTATATTGGTTAAAAAATTGAAAGAAATTAAAATGAGGAATTAAGCGATGAGTGATGAATGAAATACTCAAAATCGCTGTACTTAAATCCGTATTTATCAGAAATTAAGGCTTATAGAGCCGAGTGGATTTGCAATAAAATTGCAGGATTTTAAACGTTTGTTAGTAACAATAGATTGTTAGATTTTCAGATTTGAGTAATGAGACGCAATATAAAACACTATATATTAGTGAGTTACACAAATAATTGCTGCTTTTTTAATTATCTTATTATCAGTGTATTGCAAAAGCTCACCGAACTATTGAGTAAATAAAACCCTAATTAACAAACGAAATTATAGTATGTATTCTAAATGATTATTTGTACTTTGTAATAACCAAAAACCAAAGAACAATGAATCGAAAAAAAACAGTTACTATACTCTTCATCTTCATTAGTTTACTTTCCTTTGGACAACTTCCTAAAATAACATTCACGCCTCATTGGCTTCCGCAGTCTCAATTTGCAGGATACTACATGGCACTTGAAAAAGGTTTCTACGAACAAGAAGGAATCGACGTTGATATTGTACATCCATCGGCTTCTTTAATGGCAACCGACAGGTTATTAAAAGAAGAATCTGACATTATCTCTCTTTTTCTGATTACTGCCCTTGCTACAAAATCCGAAGAACTTGATATGGTAAACATTAGTCAGCTTTCTCAAAATTCAGCCTTACTTTTTGTATCTAAAAAAGGAAGTGGCATAAAATCAATTGAAGATTTAAACAACAAAAGAATTGGAATTTGGGAAAGTGGATTCGATGAAGTTCCCAAAGCCTTAGTAAACTCAAACAATTACAAAGTAGATTGGATTCCCATTTTATCGTCGGTGAATATGTTTATGATTGATGGTGTTGACGCAATGACGGTGATGTGGTACAACGAATACGATCAGATTATTAATTCAGGATTTAACCCCGATGAGTTGAACACCTTTTTATTTTCAGATTATGGCTACAACATTCCTGAAGACGGCTTATACTGCCTAAATAAAACCTTGATTCAACGTAAAGACGACTTACGAAAATTTGTAGCCGGCACATTCCGTGGTTGGGAATATGCTAAAGAAAATAAAGAAGAAACACTCGCAGTTGTTCTACGATTAATGACAGAAGAACACATTCCAACCAACTTGGCACATCAATCGTGGATGCTCGATCAGGTTTTAAAATTAATTGAACCTGGTATAAAAAGTGTAGAAAAAGGAGAATTAGCTGAATCTGATTTTCATAAAACACAAAACATATTATACGAAGGAAAATATATTGATAAGAAGTATCAATTCAGCGAATTTTACAAACCAGTTAAATAATTAAAAACACATGAAGCTATCGTTCAATATCAACAAATCATTAGCAATGAGACTTGTACTTTATGTCCTCTCATTTTGTGTTTTTCTATTTATCGTTTCATTGGCTTTCTTCTATTTTTTCTCTAAACAGTCCATCGAAAAAATGACTGTAAATAATGCAGAAGCAATAACCCAAAATACGGTATTACAAACAGAACAAGTCCTAATCGCTACGGAAAAAATATTAACTAATTACAAATGGTTATTCGAAAGTAAACAACTTAACTGCGACTCTTTACAAGCGATTACGAAACTTATTGTAAAGAGCAATCCCGAAATAATGGGAAGTGCAATTGCTTTCGAACCAAACTTTTTCCCCGATAAAGGCAGGTATTTTTGTCCCTATACCTATAGAGATAAAGACTCAATAGTATCAATGTATTTAGGAAATGCCAACTACGAATATTTTGTTATGGATTGGTACCAAGTTCCTGCAACAATTAATAAAGCTTACTGGACTGAACCCTATTTCGACGAAGGCGGATCAAACGCTTTAATCACATCTTACTCCATCCCTTTTCATAAAACAATAAATGGCGAGAAGAAGTTTGTGGGTGTTATTACCATCGACCTCTCTTTGTCGTGGCTTACCGATATTGTTTCAAAAGTATCGGTATTAGAAAGCGGATATGCTGCTGTTATTTCGCGCAATGGAACCTTTGTTACACATCCCAATAACGAACTAATAATGAATCACACCATTTTTAGTTATGCTGCGGAATTAAATAGTGTAGAGTTACGTGAAATTGGCAGAAAAATGCAGAAAGGTGAAACCGATTTTGCTTCCGTGAACCTGAAGAATACAAATTGGATTATATCCTATACTCCGCTCACACTTAGTAATTGGTCCTTGGCTGTTCTGTTTCCTAAAGCCGAAATGTACGCACCACTTCGAAGCATTACTACAACTCTTATTCTTTTAGTGGTAATTGGTTTAATTTTACTCACGATTGTTGTATATCGTATCGTTACTGAACAGGTTGCGCCACTCCGTTTATTCGCCAACTCTGCTCATGAAGTTGCTAATGGAAACTTCAACAACGAATTACCAGAAATAACTACCGAAGACGAGATGAAAGATTTGCACGACTCGTTTGTACACATGCAAGGAGATTTGAAGAACTACATTGAAAACTTAAAGAATACAACATCGGCCAAAGAAAAAATTGAAAGTGAATTACGCATTGCGCGAGAAATTCAAATGGGAATGATTCCTAAAATATTCCCACCATTTCCCAACGTAACGGAAATTGATTTGTATGCCATGCTTGAACCGGCCAAAGAAGTAGGTGGCGATTTATACGACTTCTTCCTAATCGATGATGAACACCTTTGTTTTGCCATAGGTGATGTCTCAGGGAAAGGCGTTCCAGCCTCTTTGTTTATGGCCGTTACACGTACATTGTTGCGTTCAGTTGCTCCCAATGAGCTTTCGCCAAGTGTAATTGTGAACTCATTGAACAAATCCTTGGCATTTGGAAACGAATCGAGCATGTTTGTTACTTTCTTTTTAGGAATTATTGAATTGAAAACGGGTCGTATAAAATATACCAATGCTGGCCATAATCCTCCAGTTCATGTACATGCAGGTGGCGAAGTAAAATTCTTGCCAATAACAAAAGATATTCCAATTGGCCTTTTTGAAGAATTTTCTTACCAAGAAAAAGAAATGAAACTAAAGCCACACGATAAAATGTTGCTTTATACCGACGGAATTACCGAAGCAGAGAACAAAAACGAAGAATTATATTCAGATCAAAGACTGATTAATTGTATTTCTATCTATCTTCGGAAGCCCCCTAAAGAATTGATTCAACATATTGCAATGGATGTAGCTGAACACGTGCAAGACAATCAGCAATCTGACGACCTAACCATGTTAAGCATCATATTCAATGGAGGAAAAAAGGAAAAAAATAACGCTTAAGAATAGCATCGAGGAACTTCCTCAACTGGCTATTGAAATTGAAGAATTATCGGAAGAATGGGAACTCCCAATGGCATTGGGAATGAACCTTAACCTGGTTCTTGAAGAAGCAATAACGAATATTATTTTTTATGCGTTTAATGATGAAAATGAACATGAAATTACCATTATACTTTTGATTAAAAACAATGAATTTATCATTACTATTGAAGACGAAGGAATAGCTTTTGATCCAACCGCAAAAAAAGATCCAGATATCGCCTTGGCAGTAGAAGATAGACCGATTGGAGGATTGGGTATATTCCTGATTTCGAAAATAATGGATCATGTATCCTATAAAAGAGAACAAAATAAAAACATGCTAATTTTAAAGAAAAATATATAGTTATGGAATTAAGCAAGAAAAATAATAATGGCTTTTGTGTGCTTTCAATTAATGGAAGAATTGACACAACCAACTTTAACGAATTTGAAAAAGAAATAGGCGAAA
>JAQIBQ010000506.1 GCA_027859005.1 Prolixibacteraceae bacterium
ATTACTTTTACCCGAGCTTATTAAAAGCTATAACGCTTCTAAGTTATTTTGCATTGGAAATTCAAAAACTGTTTTTGAATCACTTCAATATACAAAATGCCATACTAAGCTGGAATCAAAAATTGTATTAAATACAATTGAAAATTCAGATGGCAATTTGCAAGGATTGTATACCGTTACAATTAATCCAAAAACTAAATTCATTTTAGTTGATGGACATAACTATAGTTCAATTTATCGGAGTGCAGAACAATTTTTACAAAAATTCCAAGTAAAAGAAAACTACAAATCCACTCAAGAAAATATCAGTGAAAATATAGTGCACCACAAATAACTACACATAATTATTATATTCCTAAATGAATAATGACAATAATTTGATTGTAAGGTTTGAATTGCTATCTTAATTTTTTTTGTCAGATTAGTTGTTGACTTAAATTGAGTAAAATGGATACGCATGAGAAAAAGGATATTAACTTTAGCAATGCTTACACTGAAAATAAAATTCCACCAGAAGATCTTGCAGTGAATGTTAGTTATACAATTGCTCGATTAATTGAGACTGAAAAAAATTTATCGGTTTTTCTTAAACGTTTATGTGATGAAATTGTAAGCTGCACTTTCCCTTTTATTATTTCAATAGAAATAATCTATAATGCAAAAGAGTATAAAAGCAAAGGTTTTAAAAAATCTTCGATCAAATACAGTGGAGAAATTGAAACGACCGATCATGTTGAAGGTATCGTTTGGTTTTATTTCGATGAGGTATTAACCCCCTCGGAAAAAACAGCCAATTATAGTGCAATTAAAGAAGGATTCACCCTTTGGAAATCAATTATCACCGGTGCCATTTCGAGCTTTCGTTTAAAAGAATTTTCTCAAATAGACCAGAATAAAAAAAACGAATTAGGAGTATTAATTCCAAACGTTGCAGATGATAATAACATAAAAGAATTAGTATATCAAAGTACCGAAAGACTAAAAGAACTAAAAGGTATAAACACAACTTCTGATATTTTAAAAAGAACAAAAAATCTATACGACGCACTACCCAAAATCTGCAAAATACTTCCATTATCATTTCAATATCCACAGCATACAGTTGTTCAAATTAAATACGATAAACATTCTTATCAAAGCGATAATTTTGTTTTAACAAAATGGAAAATCACCCAGTATTTCCAATCCGTTTCAAACAAGCGAGGAGTTATTGAAGTATTTTACACCCAATTTTTTCCTGAAGCAGATGATGGTCCATTTCTGAATGAAGAGAGAAATATGTTGATCAATTTGGCTGCATTAATTTCGGGGAGGGCAATTAAAGACCAGTTTGGTATATTGCATAAAATGAATACAGAAAGGATTAAAGAGCTTGATGCAATTAATCAAACTTCTAAAATCATTGAAGAGGGAAATAGTATTGATGAAACACTGAACAAAATATGCCAAATACTACCTCCTTCGTGGCAATACCCTAAGTACACTTCATGCCGCATTACCTTTGAAGGGAATGAGTATAAAACGCCAAATTTTGTTGAGACAGAATGGATACAAAAAGGGCAAATTATAACCATCGACAACAAAAAAGGAGAAATTGCAATTGCCTACCTCAAACAATTTCCAATTGAATTTGAGGGGCCATTTCTTCTTGAAGAACAAAACCTATTGCGGAATATCTGTAAAATGGCAAATGGATATTTAAATAGCTATAAAGGACTTCAAATCATCAATAAAAAAGGAATTGATGTTAATCCACAATTTAAATACGAAGCTTTTCGTAAATCACTAATAAATAACAAAAAACCACTACAGCTCTATTTTAACCAACAATCGCTCGAGAAATACATTTACTTCGACATGATGAAGTATAAAGTAAAACACATCCTTTTTGTTTCTACTTTGTACGATGCTTTTATGTTAGAAAGTGAAGATTCCTTCTTTGCGAAGTTCATGGGTACAATATATCAATATAGTTTGTTCTCATTGCCACGAATAACAGGTGTATCATCCGAGGAAGAAGCTATTGAATTATTAAAATCTACCAGTTTCGACTTGGTAATATTAATGGTTGGTCTAGATCGAAAAGCACCAATACTAACCAGCGAAAAACTAAAAAAACAAAACGATACAGTTCCCATTTATTTGTTGTTAAATAAGAAGAGCGACTTGAAGTACTTCGAAACGCTTATTCCCACAATAACATCCGTTGATAATTTATTTGTTTGGAATGGCGACTCTTCGATTCTATTTGCGATAGTAAAATCAATAGAAGATAGAATCAATGTAGAAAACGATACTCGTATTGGTTTGGTAAGAGTTATTTTATTGATCGAAGATTCACCGCTATATTACTCCAAGTACCTTCAAATGCTCTATTCAATTGTATTTGATCAGGTACAAAGAATTCTTCCTGAAGTTGAAAAAAATGAACTAGACAGAATCAGTCGAATACGATCTCGTCCAAAAGTATTATTGGCTCGTAATTACGAAGAAGCTGCATCAATTTTGAATCAATACAAAGATTTCATTTTAAGTATAATTTCAGATGCTGAATTTGAAAAAAACGGAAAAATTGATAAAAATGCTGGGGTTAAATTCATAAAATACGCCAAATCAAAAATCCATAACCTACACACAGTATTGCAGTCTTCAGAAGAAAAGCACAGACATTCGGCTGAGAAAATAAATGCAATGTTCCTGAATAAAAATTCAAAAACACTTATTGCTGATTTAACTAGTTTTTTGAAAAATCGTTTAGGCTTTGGGTCATTTGTTTTTAGAAATGCAAAAGATGAAAAAATTGCCGTAGCAAAATCATTAAGGGAATTTGAATCTTTGCTTAAATCAATTCCAGATGAATCATTTTATTTGCATGCATTAGATAATCAGTTTTCAATCTGGTTAATGTCTCGTGGTGAAATTCAACTGGCTAAAACTCTAAATCCCATACCAATTAGTTCAATTGAAAATGTTCATGAAGCTCGAAAGTTCTTTCTTGAAGCAATAAACCACTATCGAGAAGAAAAGAAACGTGGAAATATTATTTATTATGATGAAACTGCCACCATCGATGAAAAAAATATTATAACATTTTGTAAAGGTTCACTTGGAGGAAAAGGTAGAGGATTAGCATTTATAAACATGTTAATCTATAATTATGATTTTTCTGCTTTAAATAATCGTATTAATATTTCAACTCCAATAACCGTAATAATAGGAACCAACGAATTTCAGAAATTCATTAAAGGCAATGAATTAATTAATAAGATTACAGATCCTGAAATATCATACGCTGAATTACGGACTTATTTTATCAATGGAAAGTTATCAGCATCCTTAATCAAAAAGCTGAAAGTATATATAGATCAAGTAGAACGTCCAATTGCCGTTCGATCCTCAAGTACCTCAGAAGATTCACTTGCACATCCATTTTCTGGTGTCTTTGATACTTATTTAATTCCAAATTCGAGAACGAACAAACGTAAAATACTTGAACTTTTATCCAATGCAATTAAAATGGTGTATGTTTCGGTTTATTCCGATAATGCACGAATTTATTTCGAGGCAATTAACCATCGAATTGAAGATGAGAAAATGGCGATTGTTTTACAAGAATTGGTGGGTTCTCAACACAAAAACTATTACTACCCGCATATTAGTGGAATAGCCCATTCGTATAATTATTACCCAGTTGCAAAAATGAAGCCTGAAGAGGGTTTTGCCGTTACGGCAGTTGGCTTAGGAAGCTATGTGGTAAATGGTATGAAATCTTATCGTTTTTCTCCAGTTTACCCAAAAGTTTCGGTTTACAGTATCAAAGATTTACTGAAGAGCACTCAATGTGAATTTTATGCATTAAACTGTAAAAATCTAAATTTGAATTTACTAGAACATGGAGAAGGAGCATCCATGGAACTATTAGATATTGAAGAGGCTGAAAACCATGGTACACTGAAACATTGTGTATCGGTTTATAACGCAAATAATGACACAATTGAACCGGGATTAACTGCCTATGGCCCTCGAATTGTTAACTTTGCTAATATTTTACAATACGACTATATCCCTTTAGCCGAAACACTTAAAACAATACTAAAGACCATTGAAGAGGCTTTTGGATCTCCTGTTGAAATTGAATTTGCAGTAGACCTAGAACCAGGAAAAAATAATCTACCTACTTTTTACCTCTTGCAAATAAAACCTTTACTCACAAGTTTAGAAACTCAAAATATTGATTTTAATAATCTTGATGTAGCACAAATGTTACTGTATACATCTAAAAGTTTGGGAAATGGTGAATTGACAAAAATAACCGATGTGATTTATATTGCACCAGATCAGTTTAATAAACTGGAAACACTGGAAATGGTTGCTGAAATTGAAAAACTCAACAATAAAATGATCAAGGAGAAAAGAAAATACATACTGATTGGACCTGGACGTTGGGGAACCCGTGACCAGTTTTTGGGAATACCTGTTAATTGGGCTCAAATTTCGAATGCAAAGGTTATTGTCGAAACAAGTTTAGAGAATTTTCCGCTCGATTCATCCTTAGGATCACATTTCTTTCATAACGTAACATCAATGAACATTGGCTATTTCTCGGTACTACACAATTCATCAACTGAGTTTATTCGTTGGGACAAATTAGAAAAGCAAAAACAAATTAAGAGCACCAAACATTTTAAACACATTCGATTTGAAAGCCCTCTTAATGTAATTATGGATGGACGAAAAAAATCATCAGTAATTTTGTTTTGATTAACAAGAAAACAATATGATCAACATAGGTATTTACGACGAACATAAAATAATGGCAAATGGAATTCAGCAAATACTAAAAGCTGTGCCTGATTTCGAAGTTCTTTTTTTTACTGATAATAGAGCAAAAATGTTCAATTTCTTTAAAAATCCAGACTTACATGTTTTAGTATTGAACCTACACGATACATCGGTCCGTAACTTGAACCTAATTATTCGACTTTCCTTGCTAAATCCAAAAGTGAAGATCTTAATCCTATCCTACGATACTTCTGAAAATACAGTGCTTAAAATTGTTAAATCAAAAGCTAAAGGTATTTTAGGACGCGATGCAACTCCCATGGATCTCAAAGAAGCAATATACACCTTACGCAACGGGTTTGACTTTTTTAATCGATCAATAAATCAAATGGTATTAAACCAATATATCAATAAAATGAATGATTGTGAGAGCAATTACGAGATAATCAATACACTAAGTGAACGTCAAATCGAAATTCTAAAATTATGGGGTAAAAGTTATTCTAATCAAGAGATTGCCGATAAACTTTTTTTAAGTGTTCGAACCATCGAATCGCATAAAAACCATATAATGCAAAAATTAAAATTGAAAAGCACCGTTGATTTGGTGAAATTCTCAATTAAAAACAACATCATTGAAATTTAATTTCATGTCTTCTTTTCACCAATAGCCATACTATTCAACGTGAATTCGACTTAGACATTTCTATTCGTGTTTTATTTACAGGCTACTACATAATTTATTTGTTGGTCATAGGTCATTAGGGAAATTAAATGTAGAGTCAAGAAATGACTTTTTTCTAATGACAATTGACTCGTCAGCTCTGCCATAACCGAAGAATTCTTTTTTAATATCTGAATTTCAATAGTATACTATTTTTCCTTATATCGAGCTGACGTTATTCAATAAGTAAATCTGGCTTAAGTATATCACGTAATACGTGCCCAAAATTTATTTACAGCACATTTCTGTACTATTTTAAAGCTTTCAAAACCTGATTAAAATTCAATATCGAACTAGAAAAGTATATAAAATAACAATAAAAATTTTGAAATATGACTGATTTGTTGAATGTTAAAGTTGACGATTTAATGTCAAAAGTAATTGCAAAAAACTCTAACGAGTCTGAATTTCATCAGGCTGTACAAGAGGTAGCGACTTCTTTGATGCCTTTTATAAACGAGAATCCTAAATATTTAAAACACAAGATACTTGAACGTATGGTTGAGCCTGAACGCGTGCTTATGTTCAGAGTTCCATGGATAGACGATGAGGGTGACGTTCAAATAAACCGAGGATTTCGTATTGAAATGAGTAGCGTGATAGGACCTTACAAAGGTGGCTTGCGATTTCATCCAACAGTTAACCTTGGAATTTTAAAGTTTCTAGCCTTTGAACAAGTGTTTAAAAATAGCCTAACAACTTTGCCTATGGGTGGAGGTAAAGGTGGTTCCGATTTCGATCCATAAGGAAAGTCTGATAACGAAGTAATGCGCTTTTGCCAAAGTTTTATGACTGAATTACAACGTCATATTGGACCAAATACCGATGTACCTGCTGGCGACATTGGCGTAGGTGGAAGAGAAATTGGATACCTTTTTGGACAATATAAAAGAATCAGAAATGAATTTACCGGTGTATTAACGGGTAAAGGAATTGAATATTCAGGGAGCTTAATACGTCCCGAGGCAACTGGTTATGGTACTGTTTATTTTGCCGAAGAGATGCTTAAAACCCGTAACGATAGCTTCAAAAATAAGACTGTCGTAATTTCAGGATCAGGTAATGTTGCTCAATATGCTGCCGAAAAAGTAATCGAATTCGGAGGCAAAGTGGTTACCCTTTCAGATTCTGCTGGTTGCATTTACGATAAAGATGGAATTGATAAGGAGAAACTAGCCTTCGTAATGCGTCTGAAAAATATTAAACGCGGTCGTATTAAAGAATATGCCGATAAATACAACGTAGAATATTTTGAAGGAAAAACTCCTTGGAATGTAAAATGCGATGTTGCTCTACCTTGTGCTACACAAAACGAACTAGATGAAAGTGATGCAAAAGATTTGATTAAAAATGGATGTTTTGTTGTTGCAGAGGGTGCAAATATGCCATCAACACCTGAAGCAATCGAAGTTTTATTAAATGCTAAAATACTTTATGCTCCTGGAAAAGCTGCCAATGCTGGAGGAGTTGCTGTTTCTGGACTTGAAATGACACAGAACTCAATGCGTCTTCCATGGACAAGAGAAGAGGTTGACGAAAAATTGCTTCAGATAATGAAAAGCATCCACACCACTTGTGTGACTTATGGTCGTGAAGATGATAACTATGTAAACTATCTAAAGGGGTCAAACATTGGTGGATTCATAAAAGTTGCCGATGCAATGATTGCTCAAGGTGTAGTTTAAATGCTGATAAAACGGATACAACTATATTGATTTTCTTGAAAAGAGCTACTATTTTTATAGTAGCTCTTTTTTATTGTGCCTACTATCTTTTCATTATCATGAATCAATTCATTTATTTAAGATGAACTGGATTGAAGAAAAATATCAAAACAAAAATAAGCGATACAATGCTCCGCAGACTAACTTTTTTATTCACATCATAAAAACTATAGGTGTTCATGATTTCGCTCCAATTCACGAGCCAAAAAAATTAGCAAAAAGACGCCGGCTACCATAAAATCTTTATTCTCTTCTTTATGAAACCCAAGTTCGGCTGGGTGATCTATCCCGATTTCTGAATAGCTTCCCAGCCTCCCTAAGGTTTCATTTTGAATCAAACAAATTTTTATGGAGGCCAATATCACAGATTGTAAGCATAGTACTTATTCGCATCTACAAAATTAAAATCGATGTTTTATTGAAGGTATTTAATCCAACCAAGATTGAACGCATGAGAATACCTCAAGACTCACTCTAAAATAGATTTTTGGATACTGCGCTTAAAGTGATCCAGTCATACATTATGGATATTAGTAAAACATATTTATTGAATATCTCACTCAAAACAATTAGTCCTCCCCCATTTTTTTAATTCAATCATCATCATGTTACCATTCCATTGATTATCAAAAGATTTAGTAATAATAGATAGTACTTGAATAGTCCAGAACTAATTCGACATGAAGATTTCATTCACATTTATCTTTTACAAGGTTTATAAAGTTGATGATGATTGGATGGTTTTGAATTTCAGGATGAAACTGTAAAGTATACCACTCTCTGTCCTGTTTTTTCATGGCTTCATTCATGCATGTTTTAGTTGAGGCAATCAATTCGAATCCATCAGGAACCGAAATTGAATCGTTGTGCATAGCAATCCCCTTAAATTTTGATTTGTAGCCTTCGAATAGAGAAACTTTCTTTATAATATTAATCTCTATTTCTCCACTTTCGATTTCTTTACTTCTATATATTTCTGCTCCAAATAAATATCCTACTATATGATGCCCAGCACAAATCCCTAGAATTGGTTTTTCAAAATCCTTTAACCACTTAAAGTAGGCTTGATGGCTTTCAATAATATCGTCACCTTGAGGAGAACCCGAAATAATTACTCCGTCGTATTTATTAACAACTTGTGAGCTCAATTTCTGGTATTCAAGTACATCGAAATGAATTGACATCTCTTTCGAAATTTCCTCTAGTGGAGTAATAAATTTTCTAATAGTTGGCTCTGCCGAATTTATTAGTAATAGTTTCATTTGATTCATTTTATCACTGTACAGTAAATATAAACGATACTCTTGGATTAGAAAATGAACGTGGAAGAAATCTAAATTTAAGTAACAATGAGCTAGTTCTCTACTTTTTTAGATCCTAACCCATACAGCATAAGTATTTGAATAATTTCGTAAGTTTGAAGGCAATTACACAATTCAATAACGCTTACAATTCAAAAACATGAAACAAATCATTTTAATCGCCTTTGTACTTGGACTTTTTTTCGCCTGCAATCAAGCGCCAACTTACACAATAAACGGAAATGTTGCCGACACAACTGAGACAGTAATATTTCTTCAACAAAGGGTTGGAGGAGACTTCGTCGATATCGATTCTTCAGTAGTTGAAAATGGCACATTTCAATTTGAAGGCAAGGTTGAATTCCCTGAAGAATATTATTTAAGCAAAGGTGATAGAGATAAGTTGTTATTCTTTTTAGAAAATGAAGATATTGAAATAAAAGCTGATTCTACCTTAATAAAGGAAGCTAAAGTAGATGGTGGTGCGGTTCAAAATCTATTCAACGAATATACTGAGAAATACGACCGATTGTACGATTACATGCTTAGTATATATTACAAAGCACGTGAAGAACAAGACAAAGATCTAAGTGCAAAAATGGAAGCACAGGTTGATAGTTTGTACGAAAATGTGCAATTATTTCAAGAAACATTTATGCTTGAAAATCCAACATCGCCAGTTGCACCCTATATTTTAACTCGTATTCAATACGGTAAAACGGCTGTTGAATTAGATTCATTACTTCAGCAATTAGATATTTCGTTAGCCAATATGGAATCTTATCAGTTTATTGCCAACCGGATTACTGCTCTTAAAAAAGTAGCAATTGGTGCTACTGCACCAGACTTCACCCAAAATGATAAAGATGGAAATCCTATTACCTTCTCCGAAGTTTACGGTGCGAATAAATTAACACTTCTTGATTTTTGGGCATCGTGGTGCGGACCATGTAGGGCTGAAAACCCAAATGTTGTTGCTGCTTTCGAAAAGTACAATACTAAAGGATTTACTGTTTTTGGCGTTTCGCTCGACAACAATAAAGAGCGTTGGTTAAAAGCCATTGAAGACGATGGTTTAACTTGGCAACAAGTATCAGACCTTAAAGGTTGGGGCAATGAGTTTTCAAAGGAATATGCAGTTAATTCTATACCCGCTAGTTTTTTAGTGGATCAAAATGGAATTATAGTGGCCTCCAATGCTAGGGGTGAAGAACTTCATCAGAAAATTGAAGATCTTTTATACTAAGCTCTTTTTATGTAATATACATATTCATTTAAAAAATTCATTTGGCATTGAATCAATAGGACAATGCTGTACATTTAAACCGTAAATACAATAATTATATATTATTAAACACTAGTTTCCGGTTAAAATAATAATGTTGGGCTAAAGCCCACAATTAACAGGATTTCAATAGCCCCGACATTAATGTCGGGGTAATTTATATCTCTTTAACGAAAGGGCTTTAGCCCAACATGAAAATCAATTACTTACAGTGCTGGATTTAGCAAATAAACCACTATGCATTGAAAATACATAGGTTTAAAAGATGACTGAAATTCATGAAAATATGGAGTTTAGATATTAGACACTAGACTTTAGATTTAAAAAAAATGGTCTAATGTCTAGAATCTAATATCTATTAATCTTTGATTCAATATTTATAGAAATTAAAGTAACTGCAATAAATTGAAAATCGCGGAAAGCAAATTGCAGGGTTTTAACCAGTAACTGGATAATAAATTTAAACTTGATATTAATCGGATAACAGTGATTTTTAATGTAATTA
>JAQIBQ010000508.1 GCA_027859005.1 Prolixibacteraceae bacterium
TTATCACTAAATTTCTCTGAAAATGTTTGGCAAATAAGAATTGCGATCATCGTTCAGTTAGGGTTTGGTTTGTTTTTAAACACAGCAAACATAATAAATATATTTTACCCCCCCAACTATTTTTACAATTATTTTCTATTTATTTGCATTCTTATTTATAATGAAGTTTACTAGTCATTATTAATTGGACGAATGCCAATTTTGGTGCAGTTATACCTTAATTCTGTTTTTAGCAAAAAGGTTACCTTTTTTTAATTAAAAAATTAAAAAAATGGACTGAAAGACTGAAATTAGGTAGAATTAATTGAAAATTGAGAATAAAAATATAGGATTGAACTAAAAAAATTAGACTTTAAACCATAATGAATTGTATATGTTTAATTCTGAATGAAATTGATGGGTTGATAAACGAGATTTCTCCTAAAGTCGAAATGACACATAGTGAGAATGTATTAATAAACTCAGCATAATTACATATCACCCCACCCCCTCCTCTAGAAGAGAGAGGATGATCTTTAGATCATCAGGGATGAGGTATTGAGAAAAACTAAAACAGTTAACTACTAAAATGTTTTAAAAATTAAGAGTAAAATTGAATTGAAAATAGAAAAATGAAAGAAAAAATCAAAGAACTATTCAGTATGCTGCCCAGAGCAGAACAGCTAGAGCTACTTCGAGAACTAACCAGCAGTACCGAAATACAGAACCCTGTTATTAGGGTGAATGAAATTAGCCAAGTACAATTTGGGCAAAATATTTCTTTTACCGTAAGCAACATTGGAACCGATGGAGAGCCTAGCATTAAAGTTGTGCTAACATCTCCCTGGGGTAATTTTGTGGCCACTGCCATTAACCAAAAAATTGCCAAAGCTCAGGCTGCTGAAATGGCAATACTTAATCTGAACGAACAACTGGAAAATGGATAATTCTAAACTATAAATCCCAAAAAGGAGAAAACCCAAATTCCAAAAATCGAGTTGGCTCTTAGCAATATCGAACTTCAAGAATCGAGTAAGGAGTATCAAGCTTTAAGCATCCAGTCCAGAAACTTTTACTATTTTTGGATTGTATTAAATTCGAGATTTTGCTATGAGCTTTATATACCCGTCGTTTTTATGGGCACTTTTATTTATTGCGGTTCCAATTCTTATTCATTTTGTGAATTTAAGGAAACACCGTACCGTTTACTTTTCGAACGTAAGCTTGCTGAAAAAAGTAAGAAAAGAAACCAAACGAAAATCGAAACTTAAGCAGTTGTTGATTCTTGCCAGTAGAATTTTACTAATTACAGCCGCCGTACTTGCATTTTCAAAACCGTACATTCCAAGCGGAAACACGGAGAAACAACGTGCGAATAAAGTTGTGGGTATTTATATCGACAATTCATTTAGTATGAATGCCGAGGGAGCCGAAGGAAAAGCCATTAATAATGCCAAACAAAAAGCATATGCGATTGTAAATGGCAGTAAGTACGATACAAAATTTGCCTTACTTAGTAATTCTCTCAACGAACAACAAAACCGATTCTATAGCCGTAGCGAAATTGTAAGATTAATTAGCGAAGTGGAAAATGAACACAATTCAGTTCAATTAAGTACCATTCAATTGCGCTTTAACAGTATGATGGAAAACTTTTTGTTCGAAACCGACAAAACCGTTTACCTTATTTCCGATTTTCAGCAACATACTTCCGACCTTGATAATTTTAAAGCCGATACGCTAATCACCTACAACTTTATTCCAATTCAAGTGAATTCTGTTGCCAACATCTATATCGACACTTGCTGGTTCGATGCTCCAACGCATCATTTCAAACAAGTTGAGTTGCTAAATGTAAAAATTGTAAACCACTCGGGAACCGACTATCCTCAAGTGCCAATCAACTTCTACTTAAACGATTCCCTTAAAGCCCTTGCATCAACTCAGCTTGAACCTGGCGAAGAAAAAGTGATACAACTTCAATACTCCAATTCAAAAAAGGGACTTCAAAAAGGACGAATTGAAATTTCGGATTACCCCATTGTATACGACAACAATTTGTATTTGTCGTACACCGTTAAAAGCTCGTTAAATGCACTGCTTATAGCGAACAACAACAGCAAATCGTTGAATAAATTGAAAGCACTTTTCTCGAACGACGATTACATAAAATTAGATGTAGAACGATCAGATAGGCTCCAAATAAGCTCCTTAACCAACTACTCCACCCTAATCTTGAATGAAAGTAAATCAATTTCGTCTGGATTGTCTGATGAGTTGTTACGTTATGTCGATAATGGAGGAACTTTAATTATTATCCCAAATTCAATTAGTGATACCGAAAGTTATAACAGCTTGTTTAGAGCTTTCAACTCGGCTGAATTTACAGTGAAAGACACCGTTGAAATCCCTATCGGAGAAGTAGATTACAATCAGCCTTTATTTGCCGAAGTGTTTAAAGATGAACAACAAAAAGTTACTTTACCCAACATTAAAAACCGCTATCGTTTTGCGAGTTCACAAACATTCAACGAAACAGCAATTTTAAGTTATGCCGACCAAAGCAATGCACTTACATTAACTGAATTTGGTAACGGTAAGTTATATGTTTTATCATTTGCTCTTTCCGATGTACAAAATCATTTTTCCGATCATTTATTGTTCCTCCCTACTTTTTACAACATGGTTCTGCAATCGTCGTTTATTCAGCAACTCTATTATGTAATTGGTAAAGATAAATCGTTTGAGGTAAACAGTCCCAACAGAACCCTTTCACAAAACTTAATGCTCAAACATTTGCAAAGTGGCTTAGAAATTATTCCAAGCATCGACCAACAAAAAGGAAATAAAATTCGATTGGCAACTAATTCAGATTTCGATGCCGGTTTTTACGAAATCTATCTAGGTGAGGAATTGGTAGATGGTCTCTCGTTCAACTACCAATTAAGTGAGTCGGATTTAACGTACTATTCAGAATCAGAAATTGGAAAACTGGCTGAAAAAGCTGGAATAAAACATTTAAATCTGGTTAAAGGAAACAATCAAAAATTGGAAACTGCCATTGAAGAGCTCGACAACGGCAAGCAACTATGGAAACTCTTTATTGCTTTAGGTATTCTCTTCCTACTTTGTGAAGCTGCCATTATTCGCTTTTGGCCTTAATCTAAAGGCATTAGGCATTAGGCATTAGGCATTAGGCATTAGGCATTAGGCATTAGGCATTAGGCATTAGGCATTAGGCAT
>JAQIBQ010000519.1 GCA_027859005.1 Prolixibacteraceae bacterium
TATTAGAGTAATCACCAATGGATCAGTATAACATTGGAGTAGATCGATATTGCTGTTTAACTATCTTTTTATTTTTTTGAAATTAACATGCTGTAAACATTCACTCATTTTTTCCGTTCTGCTATCTTTACACAAAATTTTATAGAATGAATCAGAAACTAGCTATTATAGGAGCAGGTAATTTAGCTACACGAGTTGCCCTTGAGCTCCACAACAAAGGTGTTGAAATTATTCAGGTATACAGCAGAACAGTTACTTCAGCGCTAACACTTGCACGATTAATTGGATGTAATTATGTAACTAAAACCGAGAAAATTACTCCAGAAGCTGATATCTATTTAATATCGGTAAGTGACATGGCTATGAGCAACTTATTAAGTGATGTGAAGTTTAACAATAAAATTGTTGCACACACTGCTGGTAGCATACCAATGGACGATCTCAAAAGATTTTCCACAAATTATGGTGTATTTTATCCTCTTCAAACATTTTCAAAGTTTAGGGATGTAAATTTTTCACGTATCCCCTTTTGTATTGAAGCCAATAATAAAGAAAATGAAGATATACTCGTTGATTTAGCTTCCTTACTTTCAAAAGATGTTCGTATTATTAATTCAGAACAAAGAAAGCAATTGCATTTAGCTGCTGTTTTCGTAAGTAATTTCACCAATCACATGTATGCAATTGCAGGTGAAATTGTTCAAGACAAAGACATTCCTTTTGATATTTTAAAACCATTGATTTCAGAAACGGCATCAAAAATAAAAAGTATGACTCCACGTGCAGCGCAAACCGGGCCTGCAATGCGAAAGGATCAAAACATTATTCAAGAACACTTAACAATGCTTAATAATCAACCAAAATTAAAGAAATTGTATAGCTTTGTTAGCGATAGTATTCACGAATTCCATAAATTACCAAAACAATAACTATGGCTTTTTTCAAGGAAGAATTAATGAACGTTAAGGCATTTATATTTGATGTTGACGGTGTTTTATCTAGAGATGTTTCGCCTCTAAATAGTGATGGTGATCCAATGCGTACCACCAACTTGAAAGATGGTTTTGCCATTCGAAATGCCATTCAAAATGGTTATCCGATTGCAATTATTACTGGCAGCAAAAATATGGCTGTCGAAAAAAGATATAGAAAATTGGGTGTTGAATTTATTTACATGGATGCTCAGAACAAAGAAAAATGCTACCTCGATTTAATCAAAAAAACGAGCATTAAGCCTGATCAAATTATGTACATGGGCGACGACTTACCCGATTATGAGGTAATGATAAATGTGGGTATCCCTACTTGTCCTGCCGATGCTGTAACTGAAATTAAGTCAATTTCGAAATACATTTCTGACAGAAATGGTGGTGAGGGTTGCGTACGTGATGTAATAGAACAAGTAATGCGGGCTCAAGGAAAATGGATAAGTAACGAAGCACTTCATTCTTCTTCATTTTAATTCGCATGCTCGAAAACCTTAAGCAATACAACATTATTTTGGGATCGAAATCGCCCCGAAGAAAACAACTTTTAGCTGAATTAGGAATTGACTTCGAAGTTAGATCTCTTGAAGTTGATGAAGTGTACCCACACGATCTGTCCATTAATTTAATTCCCGAATACCTTGCTGAATTAAAAGCGGCACCTTTTAAAACCATACTTTCTGAAAACGATTTGCTTATAACATCCGATACAATAGTATGCCTAAATAATGAAGTACTAGGAAAACCCGAGGATTATAAGCATGCCGTTGAAATGCTTCAAAAACTTTCGGGTAAAGTACATCAAGTAGCCACAGGAGTTTGCGTACTCAGTTCCAAAAAGAAAGTACTTTTTACATCGGAAACAAACGTTCGTTTCAAAGAACTTAGTTTAGAAGAAATTGATTATTACATCTCAAATTATAAGCCTTTCGATAAAGCAGGAGCATATGGAATTCAAGAATGGATAGGGCACATAGGCGTTGAACAAATTGAAGGTTCATATTTCAACGTTATGGGACTACCAATCCAACGCTTGTACGAAGAACTTAGCAAGTTTTAATCTTACAACTCAATCAAATTGAAGGTTAGCTCCTTTAGGTTTGAGAAATCAAGGTTTCCATTTTCATTTGTCAATAAGTAAACTAGTTTGGACATAACCTGATCTGGGCTATCTACTTTACCTATTATGTTTAGTGTATTATTAGAAAGCTTAAAACATGAACTAGCAACTAAATTTTTAACATATTTATATTCATTGATATGACTAAGCTTGCCTTCACGAGTTATATAAATACTTGCAATTGCCATATTACTATCTTTATTGCTGAGGAAGTATTTTCCAACATTCAATTCACTACAATTAAAGGTAAAAAGGAAATTTGAATTAGTTAAAGTGACTCCAACCAAATCTCCTTTCAAATTAAGATGTCGTTCCCATAACAACGAATCATTCAAATTAAAGAGTTTCACATACATTGGATGATGTGTTGTGACTGAATCAATCTGCTCTTCGCCTTTCTCAACAATAAGGTAGAGCTCATTAATTTCGTCAATCCAGAAATAAACGGGATCTAAATCAGAGTCATAACTGTATTGCTTTATTTGTTTTCCCTCCCAGGTATAACTTTCAATAAAAGTTTTGGGAATCATTAACGAATCATTTACCCATTGTTCGGTTCGGCTTACAACATGACAAACACTGTCGTAAGTAATTTGCAAATTTTTTATTGATGTATTTTTAACCAGATTTTCGTTTATTAATTTGGGTTCAATATTCCATTGGATATCACCCTTGGGATTAATTTGTGCTAAAAAAGGAACCTTGACACTATCGCTGTTCAAATTAAAACCACTCAAATAAAACCAACGTTTCTGAAAAGGGGTGACAGTTTGGGTAATTGTAGTATCGGGTTGTAAACTATCAATATCAAACTGTTGAACACCAAATGCTATATTTTTTTCTTTATACTTTATGAGACTATCTTTAAAGACAAACTGACTAGTTTCCTTTTCAATAAATTGATTCAGGTTACTTAGATTGTCTTCAAAAATCTGATCATTTTTATACTTTTCAACCTCACACCACCGAAGAAAGCCATCCATGGCATTGTATTCCTCTCCAAAAAAGTGGATATACTTTGCAACATCGTCTATGGTTGTCGATTTTTTTAAAGCTGTTGCCTCTTCGTTTAACGTTCTTTTATTAAGGGCCAATTCTTTGAAGAAACGAAGTTTGTTAATTAAGAAAAAACGCTTCATACTTTCCACATCGTTTTCTTCACTTCGTGTTTTTAAGACATAAGCTAATTTCATTTTTTTGTACTCAATTAACTCATTGCAAAGCGATGCATGATCGTATTTTCCAATAAGGTTTTGAAATTTCAAATCTACTTTGTATGTGTCAAATTCATTGGAATAACTTTCGTTATTTAAATAATGTTCAATCTCTTTATCAAGTAAATTATCGGTTTGAACCAATTCCTCTCTTATCTTTTGAATATCAGTTTCAATAAGATGGATGAAATTAGAAGACCATTTTTTAAAGTCCCATAGTTGAACAATTGGAGCTGTAAAATCGGCTTCAATTAAACCTTCCAGCCGGTATGTGATTATAGGATTTAATTCATATTCATTCACTTCGAGCAAATGCGGCATTTGTACACACGATAGTTTATAGGTATCGAAAAAAACCAAAGAAGAATCGAAATTAAGTTCAATATCTTTTATTTCGTCAATTAATTTAGGTGTTGCTAAAAGGTATAAGTCTTTATAATTTGGATAATTCGTTAAGATCTCGCGAAATTTGAATAAGCACTCGTTGTATTTATTTATGCATTGGTAGTAGTTATCGTGAACTGTTTTGGCATTATTGTAATATTCTTTTGAAGAGAGTAATCGTTTATCAACCTCAATAATTATATCGGGCAGACCTACTTTCTTTTTATCAGTTGTAATTTCAATTTCACCAAATAAATCTCGATCCTGTCTTGCTTGTTTTTCATCTAACAAATGTTTTACAAGACCATAATGTGTTGTTAGCTGTGAATAGTTAGAATTTAGCGTTTCGAATAAAAGAATGGGATCGATTTCACGCATATAGTGATCGTAAATTTCAGCAAGTTTAAAATAACAAATAGCATGTTTTGGATTTTCTACTTGATAATGTCTTAAATCCATCATTGAACTAAACCTATCGTCCATAGGTATAGATTCATATACATCTTTGAAAGATTGTGCTTTAGCTAAAATGGTAAAAACAAGAAGGCTGAATAGTAAAATATATTTTTTCATCTTATACTAATTAGTAGGTACTACTCTTCAATTATACGTTCTTCAATCATAAAATCGGAATCATTTTCATCCAGAATTTTCATTTCAACTCGACGGTTTAATGCTCTGTTTTTGTCAGAATCGTTTGCAACTATTGGAGTTGTTTCTCCATATCCCTTTGCCACTAGCCGATCACTTCTAATTCCACTAATCACCAAATACTCAACAACTGATTTCGCACGTTTATCTGCTAATACGTTGTTAAATTTATCACTTCCAACATCGTCGGTATGTGCCATTATTTCAACATGTATGTCGGGGTTTTCAGTTAGAAGCACTACTACCCGATCCAATTCTTTGAAAGAGTATTCCATTAAATCGGCGGAATTCGATTCAAAATTGATATTGTCTAATTGAATGGGAACCTTACGCATTAAGGGCTGTAATTCAACCAACAACCGGCTTAAGTTTCTATCAACATCTAAATTAATTTCGGTGTGTTTAAATGCAAAACCACGAGGGCCTCTAACCTCAACATCAAATGCTTCGCCTTCGCGTAAAGTTATTTGATACAAACCTATAATTCCCTGTACTATTTTTGGTGAAAATTTTCTTTCTCGTTTATCAAATAATTCAACGGAAGCATTTAATGGATTATTTGTGCTAATATCGGTAACGTATACTTCAATGTCACGCTTAACTGGAACCAACTCAATGTCGCGAATAAATTCATCGAACAAAATAATATTCGACAAAGCCAAATCTAATTCGTTTTCCAAATAATCTTTTGCTGTTACCGAAATTGTATAATCAACCCCAACTGGAAGAGTTAATTGTCTCTGTCCTTTATAATTGAATTGTTCTGTACAATTTACATCTTTCCCATTTTTTGTTTTCACGGTTATCTGACCATCTAATTGCCAAAGCTCTTCTTTATCGAACATGTTCAGAATAACAGACACTTCTGGAAATATCAAAAATTCAATATACTGATCTTCTTTTGTATCTTCTTCATTGAATAATTTGTAAACATGTGAATAACCATCAGCATAAACATGAAACATGTATTCTTTTTTAGCATTCAGTAAAGTTTCAAATGTTCCAAATTCATTCTTCGTATGCGCTAAATAGTTTATTTTTCCTAAAATAGGATCTGAAACGAGCACTATTGCTTCAACGTTTTCATTTGTTATGCTATTTTTAACTGTACCCGAAATTTTAATGGTTTTTTCGGGTTGAAATTTCTTTTCGAGTTGATATTTATATAGTTCACCTTTCGGATGAATTCCACCTCTG
>JAQIBQ010000027.1 GCA_027859005.1 Prolixibacteraceae bacterium
TCTTCTCCATTCCAATTTTTTTTCACTATTTTTAGCTTCCTTATTTTTATATTAAAATCATTTTATGTCAAAAGAATACACTGTCGATTTTCTGGTCGATTTTGGTCCTGATGGACAAAAACTATTGCCAGTTGTAACACAAGATTCTAAAACAAAAGAAGTACTTATCCTTTCATTTGTAAACAAAGAGGCATTTGAAGAAACAGTACGTAGTAAATATGCGACGTATTGGAGTCGTAGTCGTAACGAGCTTTGGAAGAAGGGGCTTACAAGTGGTGATATGTTACATATTGAAGAGATTAGGGTAAATTGCGAGCAGAACTCGTTCTTATTTCTGGTGCAACCTGAAGGCAAAGGTGCTTGTCATGCAAAAAAAGAAGATGGATTACCTTTCCATTCATGTTATTACCGTAAAATAAATGATACAGGTAGTCTTGATCATATTGAAAAATAGCTTTTAGCTTAATCTTTTATTTTGCATTCAATTCAATTTCATCCAATCGAATAAATTCATATTAGCATACAATGGGAAATTCAAAACTAACCAAAGGAATGCCTGCAGGATCGCTGGCTAATCCGAACCGTGGGGGAAACCTTATCAAATTACTTGAAGATTCTGGTTTTAAAACTTCAGGATACGAAAGTGGTGGTCCAACAGATTTTAAAACGGTTAACTTTCTTTATGGCTGGGATGGTCGTCCGCAAGAGTTTAGCTCACAACTGGCTTTGGAAGAATTAGATGTAGCTATTGCTGGTGACGATTGGATTGAAGAACGGATTATTGAATTCAAGTTGGAATACGATACCGAAATTGTACTTGAAAAAGTACTCCCACTTAACCGAGGAGGTGTACGCTTGGTTGGAATTGTGAAAGGTGATACACCTTTCGATAATACAGAGGATTTTTTACGCGACTTGGTAGAGAAGAAAAGCCTTATAACTATTGTGGCCGAGATGCCATACTTGGCTTTGAGATGGGTTCGTGAAAAATTGGATAAAATTGGGAAATTAGATGAGTACAATGATTTTTCTGTTCAGAAATATAAATCACCCTCTCGTATCGAAAAAGGTATTTTAATATACGAAACATGGGGTAAGACCGAATCTAAAGTTTTAAACAACGGTGCCGATTTTGGATTAGAGATTACTCAAAGTGGCAGTGCAATTCGTAACTATGGATTAAAAATTATTGAAACGGTGTATTCTTCGCAAACCAGTATTTGGATCAATCCAAGCTTAAAAAAGAATGCCGAAAAGAAAGAGTTGCTAGAAATGTTCTTGTTAAATATTTATGGCTCAATAAATGCCGAGAATAAAGTATTAGTCACTTTTAATGTTCCCAATTCTAGTTGTGAATTGGTTGAGAAATACCTGAATGAAAATAATCTTTTTGCTGATGAACCAACAATGAGTGTAGGTAAAACCTATACTGTTTATAATATTCAGGTAAATACTAGTGGTAATGCGGTTCCCTTGTCAATGGTTCGGTATAAACTGGCAAAATTAGGTGCTAGCAATATCGATACATTACCTATAAAATCTTCAATTCAGAGTATTGAGGCTATTCAAATAAAATAATTCTTCGAGGCTTTGTCTACTGGGAGTTCTGTTTTGACTTTTCCTTTCGGAAAGGTCAAAACTGTTTTAGAAAGCTTTGGACGATGCTCCAAAATTATTTAGGTTTGAATTGATTTAGAACCGTTAACTTAACTACCCGCGAGGGGGTAAACGGCTAAATGTTCTTCTCATACAACCTATAGCGTTTGTAAACTAATCCGCCCATACGCTCCATTTCAGCCCTTACTTTAGTGTTGTATTCTAATTCGAGATGAGAGTCTATAACTGTTTTCCCAGCTTCTTTGGCCGATGCAATTAATTTTATTCCCATAAAAACATCCAATCCTCGGCCTTGATAACAAGGATCGATTGCTCCTAACATTAAATTCATTTGTTTTGATTTTTGTCCAGCAGTGAGAACATGAAAAAACCCAAATGGGAATAATCGACCTTTTGCTTTTTGAATTCCTAAGCCCAGATCCGACATAGCTATAACTGTACCAATAACTTCATTGTTCTCATTTACAGCAATCTTAATGAAACGGGGATTTATTAGATATAAATACCTATTGGCAAAATCGTCCATTTCTTTTTTATTGAAAGGGGTAAAGCCATAAATATTTGTAAATGTATCGTTAATCAATTGAAGAGTAGGACGAATTAATGGTTTGATTCTTCTTCTGCTAGTAAATTCTAAAACTTTAATCGTACTATTATTTCGTTTAAAGCGCTCATCAATTTTTGTGTACAGTTCAGGTAGTTCAACAGGGATATCAATTTTATAAACCACTAAGTCAACCTTTTTTGAAAAACCTTCATTTAGAGTTAAATCAACCATGTACTCATAGTTACAAGCAGATGCTAAAACATGTGGCTCATCAAATCCTTCAATTAAAAAACCTTGGGGGTCTTTATCTGAAAAAGCCAATGGTCCAACCAGTTTTCCCATGCCTTTTTTCTTCGACCAATTGGCTACATATTCAATTAAAGCGTGGTAAACTTCTTGATCGTTATAGGTTTCAATAAATGAAAACCTTCCGTGTTTTTCGCTATGTTTTTCGTTGTAATCGTGATGTACTAATCCCATGCATCGTCCCACAACATCTTCACCTTTGTAAGCCAATAGAAGTATGTAATCGCAATGGTTAAACGATTTGTTTTTCTTAGGATTAAAGAAATCCCAATCGTCCATGTAAATTGGATGTACCCAGTTACTATGATTTTGATGTATCTTTTCAGGAAGAAAAATGAATTGTTTCAATTCTTTTTTTGACTTAATCTCTCGTATTTGAATATCCATACCCTAACCAATTACAGGGCTTAAGATATATTTTTTCTCTAATTAATATAGTATGATTCATTTAAAATATTGTTAAAAACTCCAACGAAGCCTACCAAAAACTGCGTATAAATTCCCCATTGAACCGTATTCTGATCCTTCATCGCCTAACATAATTTGCGAGGTTAGATATAGCTCTAAATTATCCTGTAACGAAACAGAAAATGATGGACCTATGTAAGCTGATTTATCAACTGGGTTTAACATAGCTGCAGCACTTATGTTTACTAAAGAACCAATAGGGTAAGAAACCTGTCCGAAAAGTTCATACTTACCCATTGATAGTTTTTTAGCACTCAACTGCATGTTCGGGTCAATAAGTGAAAAACTTTCGCCATTGATTGAGCCCAAGCTGTTGTATAAGAATGAAGTATGGATGTGTAAGGACTTTGGGAAACTATAATCGAGAGATATTGATCCGGTAAATGCTTCATCCGAAATTGTTGCATAATCATTCATTGGTTTGAAATAGGATGCTTCACCTCTAAAACCAAAGTTCCAGATGTTGCCACTCCAACCGCCTCCAATAACAAAATCGTGACCAGCCTGCCCGGCTAATAATTGAAAGTCGTAATTGTATTTGTTAAAACGGTATTTAGCGGCAAATGCACGGTTCGAAATTGTATCGGAAGCTTTGTAGGCTAAATCTACGCTTGATGACATAGAAGGATACCATGTAGCTAAAATCGCATCGCTTCCAGGGCGTTCTTCATAATCGAAATCGATGTACGAAAAAGCATTGAAAATATCATTTGGATTCCACACCAGATTTATTCCCCAGTTAATACGTTGTCGTCCGGCACGTAGTTGAAAGTTGCCAATCGTATAATCAATGTAAATTCGATCAATTGCTGTATTAATGAAATATTTGTCTTCTTCAACCAAGTTCCAGGAAAGATCAATTAGGCCATTATCGCTAGCTACTATTGAGGCATATCCAGGTATTTGTTCCAGTAGCTTGCCAGAAAATACCCTGCTTCGTAATTCTAAAGTAAGGGTTAAGTTATTAGTAGGATAGAGTTTAAAGTTCAAACGGTTGTGAACAAGGTTGTAACTTAAGGTATTTATTTCTTCACCATTCATGGATGGAATGGCTTTCTCAAAAATGTAAATTCCTTGCATGTCTTTCACATATCCGTCAATGCTTGCAAGTTGAGCAAACGTTGAATTTAATATTATGGAAAATAGTGTAAGAGTGATTAATTTTTTGAGCATTACCTCTTATTTTTCAATGAATTTTGTTGCGTATGTATTTACACACATCTCTCCATATACCTTATGGTTACCAATTCCAACACCCACAAAATTAAACTCCTTACTTAGAATGTTTTTTCGATGTCCTCGAGAATGAACACCATCGTCGATAAGCAATGATATAACTACAAACGTAGGTTCGCAGTCGCCATAATGAATGTTTTCGGCAACAGTTCCTTGGAATTCCCCAAATTTTTGAACCCTATCAGATGGACTGCTATTACCACTCCCTCGGTGACCGGTTTTTCCAGTTGAACTTTGATCATAAACTAACAATTTACATGCTTTTGTCATACCTCTTGATGGTTCCAAAATAGAAGTAGGCTCCGCTTTTTTTAGTGCTTCAATACATTCCAAAAAAACAGCTTTCCCTTCGTTGGTTTCGTAAACTATTTTCCCCGGTATTTTTAAGAGTTTATCGGAATAAAAAACTTCCATCCACTTCATGTTTAATTGAGCATACATGGCTGGATTGTAACGTACTTTATTCAACTCCAGAATTACATCTTTTTCTTCTTCTGATAAATAGCTAATGTTTCGTGCAGTATCCAACTCTTTTATTGGCCAAACAAAAGCGTTTTGAGCATAGGTGTTAATGCAAAATAATGTGACAAAAATGAGTAGTACTTGTGCTTTCATGACTTATTGTATTGTTCTATGTATCAATAGTTCGTTAATGTTTTGTACTTCGCTGATATTTAGATAGTTGGAAATCAACTCGATATTCGCACAAGTATCTGATTATTAGCGCGAAGCGTTTTGTCTAATATCTTATATCTGAAAATCTAACGATCTATTGTGTATATAAGAACGAAAAAAATGTAATAGGTTGCATGTTTTGTTAACTATTTTTTATCATCCTTAACTATTTTTCCATCTTCAAGTAAAACAACCCTTCTCGCTTTTTTTACTACTCGGTTATCATGTGTTGAAAAAATGAAAGTGATATTTTCCTTTTTGTTTAACTCTTCCATAATATCTAGTAGGTTCTCGGTCGATTTTGAATCAAGGTTTGCAGTAGGTTCATCGGCAATAATAAACTTTGGTTTCGAAGCCAAAGCTCTAGCAACGGCAACACGTTGTTGTTGGCCGCCTGAAAGTTGATTTGGTCGGCTGTTTGCTCTATCTTTCAAT
>JAQIBQ010000040.1 GCA_027859005.1 Prolixibacteraceae bacterium
CATTTGCAATAATAATTAAAGGAATTTTACTTTGAATTTTATTAAGTAATTTTGCTAATTCAAAACCACTTCTAAATGCAAGAATTTCTGAAGAAATAATAATATCAGGATTTTTCTCAAGAACTGTAAAAATTGCATCTTCAGCCGACATGCATTGAAATATCTCTGCATTTTCGCAAAGGCCTTCAATAAGTTCTTTATACTATATTCGTGTTGATCTTAGACCATCAACAATAACAAATTTCATAGTTGGTTTAGTTTTCAAAAATCTTTATCGAATTTAATTAATTTTCTAGATAATAAATAAAATATACCTCAAAGAAAAAACAATACGATGCCTATAACGGCTAAAAATGCTCCCATCACTTCATTTAAGGTTAATTTCTCCTTTAAAATAATATGAGATGGCAATAATATAAATACAGGAACTGTTGCCATTAAGGTGGATGCAATACCTAAAGATGTAAATTTGAATGCAATCATTCCTAACGAAACGCCAAGAAAAGGACCAAAAAAAGATCCAATTAGTAAGGCTTTTGATGCTTTTTTATCAGACAAACCCGTTTTAACCATTGGCCAACGTTTCATTAACGAAATCAAAATAACAAATCCAATTATACCTGTAATCACTCTTATTTGAGAGGAAGCAAAGGGGTCATAATCACCCATTCCCTTCTTACTAAAAACAGCACCAACTCCTTGTCCTATAGCTCCCAGTAAAGCGAATATAATTCCTTTTAATGGATAGCGCATTTTCTTTATTCCTTCAGTAGAATCTTTTTTAAGCACAACAATTGAAACACCTCCTAGCACCAAAAGCATTCCAATAATATTCATTAATGTGAACGTTTCTCCCAACATGATCCACCCTAACAATGCAGCAACAGGTGGTGCAATGGTCATAATGAGCATCGATATTTTTGAACTAATAAATTCATAGGATTTGAAGAGGAAAAAATCGCCTAGGACAAAACCAATAAGCCCAGAAATACTCAGGTATATCCATGCTTCCAATGGAGCATCGAGCGGCAACCACTGATTCAAAAATATTTTAGAATAAGCAAGGTAAAAAAGGAATGCCAGTATTAAACGAATGAGGTTAACTGAAACAGATCCAATTCGACGTGATGCAACTTGAAAGCTCATTGCAGTTGCAGTCCAGCATATTGCTGTTGCTAATCCCGCAAATTCGCCTACAAATTCTGACATTTACTTTGGAATAAAATTCTTAACTGTTTAATTTCTTTTTCAAAGAGAGTAAAACTAATACAATGCCACCTACAACAAATGGTATACTCAACCATTGTCCCATGTTTAAAGACATTGTTGCTTCAAACGCTTCCTGATCTTCTTTTACAAATTCAATTAAAAAACGAGCTGAAAAAACCATAACAAAGAAAACTCCGGAGAGCAAACCAACCTTGCTTTTTGCATCGGTTTTCCAATACATGTAACGCATCACCAAGAAGGTTATAAAATAAGCTAGGGCTTCGTATAATTGTGTAGGATGTTTAGCTAAGGTTTCGCCGTTGCGTTCAAAAATAAAGCCCCAAGGCAATGAAGTTTGTACACCGTATATTTCAGAATTGAAAAGGTTACCCAAACGTATAAACATTGCTGCTAAAGCAGTTGGAACAATTACATGATCGATTATCCAAAAAACATTTTTCTTGGTAACTTTTCGAGAATAGATCCAAAGTGAAATGAAAATTGCGATAACACCACCATGACTGGCCAAACCACCTTTCCACACCATTAATATTTCACCCAAGTGCTGTGAATAATAATCCCAACCATAGAAAAACACATGTCCCAAACGTGCACCCAAAATGGTTGCTACAACAATGTACATTAAGAGGCTATCTAACCATTTTACATTTTCTTTTTCATGCTTGAATTGCTTTTCAACCATATTGTATCCAAGAATAAAACTCAAGGCAAACATCAAACCGTACCAACGAATTGAAAAGGGACCAATGGGTAATATTTCAGGATTTAAATTCCAATGTATAAAACTTAATAAGCTCATAATGTGCTATTTTAAAGAATAAGTACTTATGCAGGTAAGCCCTTGCCGTGACAAGATTTGTATTTTTTACCACTTCCACATGGACAAGGATCGTTGCGTCCTATTTTCTTTTCGGTACGAACGGGTTGTAATTTTTTGGGTTCTTCCTTTTGACCTGAAGATCCTTGTTCTAATCCTGCACGACCAGTTTGCATTCGACTCATGTCGGTACGTTTGCGCTCTTCGGCCTCACGTACTTCGTCGGGACTGCTTATTGGTATGTGTCCTTTGGCTAGAATCGAAACTACTTTCTTGTTTACATCGTTGATCATCACTTTAAACAAGTTGAACGATTCAAGCTTATAAATCAATAAGGGATCTTTTTGTTCGTAGGTTGCATTCTGCACCGACTGACGTAAATCGTCCATCTCACGCAATTGCTCTTTCCACGATTCATCAATCGTACCCAACATAATTTGTTTTTCAAACGATTTTGCAACCTCTTTACCGCTGTTATTGTATGCTTTTTCGAGATTGGTTACCACCTGGAACATTCGTTTCCCATCGGTAAATGGAACGACTATGTTTTTATATTGATGTGATTTTGTTTTGTATACGTTACGAATAACAGGATAGGCTTGCTTGGCTATCCCTTCTATTTTACGCGTATAGGAATCGAGCATTACCCTGAAAATATTATCGACAATTGCATCGGGTTTCATCGAACCGAATTCTTCGGAAGTGATTGGTGATTCAATGGAAGCCACACGAATCAATTCCATGTTGAAATCATTGAAGTCGGTACCATAATATTCGTTTACCAAATCTTCAACTGAGTCGTACATGTTGTTCATGATATCAACTTCTAAACGATCTCCAAACAGGGCATGTTTACGACGCGTGTAAATAACTTCACGCTGTGAATTCATTACATCATCGTATTCCAATAAGCGCTTGCGAATGCCGAAGTTATTCTCTTCAACCTTCCTCTGTGCTCGCTCTATCGACTTAGAAATCATTGAGTGCTGTATTACTTCGCCTTCTTTTAATCCCAAGCGATCCATCACTCCCGTAATACGGTCGGAACTAAACAAACGCATCAAATCGTCTTCAAGTGAAACGAAGAATTGTGAAGAACCCGGATCTCCTTGACGACCAGCACGACCACGTAACTGACGGTCGACACGACGGGAATCGTGGCGTTCAGAACCAATAATTGCCAAACCACCTACCTTTTTAACTTCGTCAGATAATTTAATGTCGGTTCCCCTACCCGCCATGTTTGTTGCAATTGTAACCCCTCCAGTTTTACCTGCTTCGGCTACAACATCGGCTTCACGTTGGTGTAATTTTGCATTCAGAACATTGTGCTTTATGCCTTTCATTTTAAGCATTCGGCTCAACAATTCAGATATATCTACTGAAGTTGTACCTACAAGTACCGGACGACCTTGTTTGTTTAGTGCTACAATTTCGTCGCTTATGGCGTTGTATTTCTCGCGCTTGGTTTTGTACACTAAATCTTCACGATCGTCGCGCACAATTGGACGATTGGTTGGAATTACAATCACATCTAATTTATAGATGTCCCACAATTCTCCAGCTTCAGTTTCGGCAGTACCTGTCATTCCTGATAGCTTGTGGTACATACGGAAATAATTCTGCAAAGTAATGGTTGCAAAGGTTTGAGTAGCAGCTTCCACTTTTACACGTTCTTTTGCTTCAATGGCTTGGTGCAATCCATCGGAATACCTACGGCCTTCCATTATACGTCCGGTTTGTTCATCAACAATTTTCACCTTGTTGTCCATTACCACATATTCGTCGTCTTTTTCGAATAAGGTGTAGGCTTTCAACAATTGATTCAAGGTGTGAACGCGTTCTGACTTTACACTATAGTTTTGCAGTAATTCGTCTTTCTTTACAATTCGTTCTTCAACCTCTAAAGTAGCATCGTTTTCAAGTAATGCCATTTCAGAACCCATATCGGGCAATACAAAGAATTCATTGTCATCAACATCGTTTGAAATTAAATCCAACCCTTTGTCGGTTAATTCTATTGAGTTATGTTGTTCTTCAATAATAAAATAAAGAGGATCGGTAACCACATGCATATTTTTATTGTTGTCCTGCATGTAGAAGTTTTCAGTCTTCTGCATTTGAGCTTTATTCCCTTCTTCACTCAAAAATTTGATAATTGATGAAGTTTTAGGCATCCCCTTGTGGGCTCGTAATAATAACTAAGCACCTTCTTCTTTATCTTTTTTGGTAGCACCTTCTTTGTTTAATAATTTCTTAGCGTCTGATAAAATTTGATTCACCATTTTACGCTGTTTAGCCACGAGGGCTTCAATTTTAGGACGATACTCTAAAAACAATTCATCGCCAGAAGCTTTCGGTACTGGGCCTGAAATAATCAATGGAGTACGAGCGTCGTCAATTAAAACTGAATCGACCTCATCCACAATTGCGTAATGATGTTTACGTTGCACCAAATCCTCAGGATTAATGGCCATGTTATCGCGCAAGTAATCGAAACCAAATTCGTTATTGGTTCCAAAAGTAATGTCGGAATTATAGGCTTTGCGACGTGCTTCTGAATTGGGTTGGTGTTTATCGATACAATCAACCGACAATCCATGAAATTGATAAATTGGCCCCATCCACTCGGAGTCACGTTTAGCCAAATAATCGTTAACCGTAACTAAGTGAACCCCTTTTCCTGTTAAAGCATTTAAGAATACCGGCAATGTTGCAACCAAGGTTTTTCCTTCTCCAGTTGCCATCTCAGTAATATTCCCTAAGTGCAAAGCTGCACCACCAAGAAGCTGAACATCGTAATGAACCATGTTCCATTCCACTTCAGTTCCACCAGCTAACCAAGTAGTTTGCCAAGTTGCTTTATCTTCGTTTATTGTTACATGATCGTATATGGCAGCCATTTCTCGATCAAAATCGGTAGCTGTAACTGTAATTGAATCGTTTTCAAAAAAACGACGTGCAGTATCTTTTACAATTGCAAAAGTAACGGGCAATACTTCATTCAGTACTACTTCTACTTTCTCCTCAATTAATTCAATCAATTTATCGATTCGGTTGTAAAATTTTTCGCTCTCTTCCACATCAACATCCTGTGCTTTAAGTTTGAGCTCGGCTATTTCGTCTTCTTCAACCTTGATGTAATCGGATATTGTTTTACGTACAATTAACGTTTCTGCACGAAGCTCATCGTCGCTCATTGCAGAAATTCGATCGTATTCAGCTTTTACAGCTTCAACAATAGGCATAATCTCTTTGATATCCCTATCGGATTTTGAGCCTAATATATTTTTCAGAAAGGATGAAATTCCCATGTCTTTATTGGTTAATTTTTAAAGTTCCACAAATGTAATTGAATTGTAGAAGTATTAAAATGTGTATCGGTTAAAATGTGTTTATTGAAGGTGAATTCACATAAAAAAATTGTCATTAACTGAAACGCACTATAAGTTTCAACTAATGACAACTTGATTTTATTTAAAATTGGGTTTTTAATCGTGCCAAGAAACCTTCTTTTGTTGTGCCCTTATAACTCTATCGTTACTTAATTTAAGTATAACTGAAATTTGACCTCCACCACTAATACCTGCAGTTCTGGCCAAATCACCATCAATATTTATGGTTTGAGCATAGGTTATTGTTATGTTTTTAAAATCGAAAGTAACGTATGGTTGTAGGAAAGTTGATGGTTCATAAATTCTTGAATGATGAATATTAAGTCCCAATTGTCCGGTCATCACAATTTCACTACGTATACCTGCAATGTGTTCTTTAAAAATACTTTCTAACATTAAATCGACATAGAATTCAGATGCCTGTGTTTTAGGCGCATAGATGGCTACCAATGAAGGAATAAATTTTACATCTATTTTAGCCGAATTGTACATGTCGATGTACGTTAATTTTCCATTTACCAAAAACTTGGTAGGATATAATGAATCGTATGTTTCGTATGAAATTTCATTTATATATAGAAACTCACTTTCCATTTTATTTTTGGATTGTACAATATCTAAGGCTGCAACACCAAATTCGCCATGTACGGTTTTGTACAAAGCTCCCACATCGGCAGAAAACATCCAAGCCCTTGCGTCAGCTAATTCCGTTATTTTCGAATCATAATATGCAGAATTTCCACCCAGAGGATCATTGTTAAGTTCAAGTGCATTTCCATTTACTCCCAAACGCTTTACGCGTGGAGTTAAAGCCAAAATCAATTTACGTTGATTCTTCCGTTTATAATTTTGGTTTAAATCGAGGTGATATCCATAAGTTACACCAATATTCGTTTCAACAGTTGGTCCATAAGAGTATTGAAACAATTGCAAACCAAAGGCCATGTTCCCAAACTTCTCAAAGAACTTGTTGATCTTTCCATCCTTCGAGAACATATAGCCCTCACCAACTCTAGAATGTAAACTCAAATAATAGGTATCAGGAGAAACGCCATCGTTTAAACCATAAAAACGTTGATCGCGCCCTATTAATATCGGATAATAATTTTTTGATCCAACGTAACCAGGGTTCAATAAATAATCGTCGAAAATGTGGTATCGGTATTGAAAGGCCTGTTGTGCCGATGCTTCAGCAACGAACAAAAAGACGAATAATATATAGAGTGTAATTTTCCTTTTCATAAATCTTGCTTTATCTACCATCAGCCCTTAGTATTGTTACATTACCATTCATTATAGTATCACCTGCAACACCAATATTTAAATGCATCAAATATATGTATGTACCAACGGGTACTGGACGTTCTTTGTTATCAACACCATTCCATTTAATTCCATCGTTTGGTGCTAGTTGTTCACCACTACTGTATACCAGTTCACCGTATGCGGAATAAACTTGTAATGAATACATCTGATTCGCAGATCCAAAAAATGTAAAATTTTCGTTCTCTTCGTCGTTATTATGCGGTGTGAATACGTTGTAATTGTTTACATCAGGACAATCGAGACCACCAATTGATTCAAGAAAAAATGGTACAGAAACTGAACAACTCGTATAAATATCGGTAGCAGTAACAACATAATCTCCAATTCCCATGTATTCGGCGACCAATTGCTGGGTTGCATAATACAAGGTATCGTCTTCGTTTACTAACCTTATGTAATCGCTATCGGCAACGATGGTATCATTCGGATCAAATTGCTTCAATACTTCAATCGCTTCGTTATAGTGCTCTACTTTTACTGTTACTCCGTCAAAAAGATAATCGTAAACATCAACTTCAATTGCTCCATCGAATTTGCAATCGTAAGTTGGCAGGGTTAAATCTGTAATTTCAATCTGAATGGCTTCATTTTCATGAGCTACCGTAATGGTATCGTAAGGAAATAGATCTAAATTAGTTTCAGCAACGCATCCATGTGCATCGGTTAATGAACATTTATGTAAACCTTGAAATAATTTATCAACAACAAAAGTTCCATCAGCATTTGTTTTAGACTCATCCCGGTTCACATTGTAAGCTGTTAAGATGTAACCTTGTTCAGACGTTACGGTACCTCCAGTAGCCTCGAACAATATCTTACCCGTATTTTCAGCGCCACAAAAGACTGGACGCTGATCTAAATCGACCAAAACTAAAATAGGTGGTATTTCAAAAATAGTATCAGCAAAATCATCGGTATAGCTGTTCACTCTTGGACTTCTTTCCTGAACGTGACAATTATTTTCGTCGCGCAAATAGAATTCATACCGAATACCGTCGTACAATTTTATGTTACTTTCCAAAAGATTGACAGAAGTAGTGTCCTTACTAGTTGAACGATTAATTGAATGTACATTCGAAACATCGGTAAAATTAGCGTCGTTAATACTCAATTCGTATTGTCCGGTTCCACCTTGAATTCCGAGTAGCATGTTACCAAAGGTATCGGTATGGCATTGAATGTCGCTGAATTCAAAATCAACCAAAAACTGATCGGGTTGTTCGTATTCGTACTGAAGTCCAGTTTTTGCACAACCCTTTTCATCAATCACATAAGGGCGTTTTAAACCAATTTCTTCACCTATGAAAATACTATCTTTAAGAATGGCATCGGCAATATCGTCCCCGTTGTCTAAACTGTAATAGAAATTACCGGTACCACCCGAAGCATGAATAATGGTTTCATCGTTATCGTCGCCATAACATAGCTTAGCACCCAGTTCAATACTATCAATCACTACTTGAGCGGGGTTGATAATTTCAACATAGGCTTGAAGTGTATCACTACATCCATTGTCGTCGCTTACAATTGTTTGATAATAAGCAATTGGATCAGTTGTTCCAAGATTTGTAAAACGATATTCAGTTGCAGAAATTTCTTCAATAGTTGCATAAGTTGACGATGTTCTATAGTCAAAAAAGTTATAATCGTTGGCAATTGTACCACCGGCAACTCTCACCTCTAATTCACCATCTTGATCATTATTACAAGTAACATCGGTTTTATCAACGAAATCGATTTCAAGTTTTGCAGGATTGCGAACAGTAAATGTTTTTTGAGCAAAACAATCGTTTCCATCACGTACTTCAACCCGGTAATTAATGGTTGAAGCAATTTGAGGCGTTCCGGTAAAACCACCTAAACCGTAGAAATTTCCATTGGGTTGGCTTCGGTCTAAACCACTACCTTCATATAAATAATAATCATAGCTTCCTGTACCACCATTGGCAAGTACAATGGCTGATCCATCCTGTTCGTTATTACAGGATACATTAGCTACTGTAGGATCTAGAATAACCACACGATCAGGATCCTCAATTTCAATCGTTTGATTCCAAGTTTTTTGACATTGTCCTCGACTGTCTTTAACCATTACTGAATAAGTATTTGATGAAAGACCGGTAATAATATTACTCGACTGATATGAACGACCGCTAACACTGTATTGTAATCCAACATAGGGTTCGCCACCTGTAGCATTTATTTGAATGATTGCATTGCTGCTATCGGCACACGTTATTTCTTGTAGTATAGTTGCATTGCTAATACTTACTGGTGTTAAGGGTTGTTCAACGGTAACTTCTACCCCATTATTTATAGATGGGCAATTGGCCGCATCTTTTACTTGAATTGCATAAACTCCTGCCCCTAAATTATTGAATTCACGGGAAGCTTGATAAGGAATACTGACACCATCTTTAGTGTATGCATAAGAATGAGCTCCAGTTCCTCCTGATGCAGTAATTAAAATGCTTCCGTTTTGATCGCCAAAACAAATGGCTGAATCAACATCGGCAATTGTAAAATCAACTGGAATAGGTTCGCTTATAGTAACTGCTTCGATATTCGAAGGACAGTTGTTGGCATCTTCAACGTAAACTAAATAGGTATCGCTGGCTAAACCTCCGTTAATTGTATGTGTAGATCCTGTTACTAGATTACTAGCTGTTCCAAATCCTCCTAAGCCATACGTATAACCAGGAGTGCCACCAGCAATCGAGAATGAAATCATAGCATCGTCTAAACCTTTACAGCTTACATCTGATGAATCGACTAAAGTAACAATCAAAGGATTGGGTTGACCAATAACCAATTGTGTTACATCTTCGCAACCGTCGTCGTTGGTAGCTCTAACCGTATAGCTTCCGGCTCCCAATAAGAAAATAGAACCCGATGCTTTTGTTTGGTTTACACCACCTTGACCACTAATGTTTATATACTTACTTGATAAACCACCACCAAGTGCTTCAACCATTACTTCCTTTTGACCACCGTAACATAAAATTGCTGGAGTTACATGGGTAATACTAATTTCAAAATCTATTAATGGCTCTTCAACTATTACATTTGTAATGGGTGATGGTAATGAACAACCCTTGTTGTCAGTTACTTGAATGGTATAATTATCTGCAGGCACGTTACTAAAAGTAATTATACCATTCGATGAATTCTGTGTTAGCGAACCCATGGTTACCAAATAGCCAGGAGTTCCTCCACTTACTTCTAAGCTTACAGTTCCACTTGCATCGTCTTTGCACAAAACATCTGCAACTACAGGTAAAGAAGCAGAAAGTGCTTCTGGTTCAATTACAGTAACAGGGATATCTTTTCCGCAACCGTTTTTATCCCGAATTGTAATCTGATGAGTTTGACCAGCAATAGATGCAGAAATATTTGGTATTGTAGTATTAGCAATATTATCAAAGTTTTTAGGAATTCCACCATCCAATTCATAGGTGAAAGGATAGGAACCTGAAACTCTAAGATCGAGATCAGCAAGATCACCTGCACAATTAACAGTAATTGTATCGGTGTAATTGTAAACCGTTAATTGGCTTGTTGCTGCAATGATGAAAGTGGTATCTATAGATGCACAGTTTGGATCGTTGGTAACAACAAGTCGGTATGTTGACGATGCTAAACCTGGAAAATTGGCAACTCCACCAGTTGATCTTGTTTGAAATAGTGTACCTGCTTTATATAGTTCGTAGGTCATAATAGGCAAATCACCACCATTAGCTGTAACGGCTAAATCAGTCGTAGCACCAAAACAAACAATAGAGTCAGTCAAAGCATAACTCATTGTGATAGGTGTTGGCTCATCAATTTGAACGTTTGAAATTGGGGTTGCAGTACAGCCTTCAGCATCTTTAACCGAAACCGTATAAGTTCCTGCCGAGAGTGAAGGTACTACAAATGTTAAACCTGCATTTTGATCAACTCTTGTTTCATCGCCCGATAAATCGTATAAATAACCACCATTTCCACCACTTACTGAAACTGAAATCTCGCCATCGCTTCCTCCAGGGCAAGTTACATCAACATCGGATGCTGTATTATGTGTAGTTACTAAAGGATCGGGTTCGCCAACTGAAACTGTTAGTGGATTAGTCGTACAATTATCATCTTTTAATAGTATAGAATAAGATGGCAATGCACTTAATCCTTTAATTAAATTATCGCTTGGTAGTAGATTAAATGTAGAACCTCCATCAGAAGACCACTCAATAGCACCCACTCCTCCAGAGTATAATACACTAATCTGTCCATCATTAGTATCAGCACACGTTTTATCTATTCCAATTAACTGATCTAATTCAAAAGGTATTGAAGGACCATCAATTGTGAAATTTCTAATTAAAGCATCACAGTCAGGACTGCCAACAACCTTTGCTTCGATTCTATAGCTTTTATTTGCTTCGAGATTTGTTAACAGAAAAGGATCACCAATTGAAACTAAAGGATTTCCTTGAATTTCAATATTATTCTCATACAATTTTAAATTAATTTGAGTCCCAGTTTTCCCACCATTTACACTAACACTCAAATCAATTGTATTATTAAAACATGCAACACTTGCCACATCAGGATCAATACTCCATGTATAAGTAAGAGCAGTAAAAGGCTCAACAACAATTGGATTTGCAGGATAAGACCAGTCATCGTCTACTGTTGTGCACGTTCTACTAACAATCTCTAAATCATAAATTCCACCTGCTAGATTGCTAATTGTTGCAGTTGAACCATTTGGAACTACAGAAAAGCCAGATGACAAACCATTTAATTGAATTTCGTATTGATTTAAATCTTCTGGCAATCCTGATATTATGATTTCAGCAAAATCTCCTTCACAGTTTATCGGAATTATATCAACTGAAGTTGGATTTATTTTCTCAGCAATATTAATATCTATAGCATCAATTTGAGCGGAGCAATCGTTTTCATCAAAAACTATGGGATAATAAGTTTTATCAGCTAAAATCCCAGGGAAAATATTATTGCCAGAATAATATTGATCGGCTTGACCATAATTTAAATAAAATGTATAATTGCCTGTTCCTCCTACAGCTGAAAGTTCAATTTGACCTGCAACAGAACTACACGTAGGTGTCGAAGAAAAATCTTTATTTAAAACAACCTGTGTTGGAGCAGTTAAAATTCTAGGTTGAGTTGGGTAAGAATCCCCAGTACTTAACTCTGTTATTGAAATGTAATATTCGCCAGGACCTAATTCATTAGTAGTTGTAAAATTTAATCCAGTCCAATTTCCAGTTTGTTCAGGAATACCATCAAGATTAACAACATAACTATAACTTAAATCTGAAGAATTTGTTGGATTCAAAATTGTAAATTCAAAATAACCATTCTCATCAGAATGACATTCTGGATTATGTCCAATTATCGTAGGTGTAAATCCCAAAGGAGCTGCAAGAGAATTCTCTTCCACATTAGTTTTCACATTGGGTACGGCTTCTGGATTTGTCCCCAAAACAAATCCTCCAAAACATACTATCGCACACAATGCAGTGCTTAATCGCTTTAAAAACATAATTATCGTTTAAATAGTTTAATTCAACATTTAATTCAGTTTTCATCCTATTTGTTCCCATTCGAAAGGAAAAAAAATGCAATAGACAATGGAAGTAGGTGATTTATAATACCATATATCCCATCGGCTACATCTAAATATATATTGAATGCTACTGCAATTAACAACATTAACGAGCTATATACAGTAATATTGTCTTTCTTTTTAAATCCTCCAACCAACAAACTGCCGGCTGCTATTATATATATTAGTGCAAAAACAAACGACACATCTAAAAAATCAATGTATAGTAAAGTGCCGTAGTAATAAGCAACTAAATAAATCACTAAGGTTATTCTGAGCATCCACTTCGCGAATGAAATACCTGATTTTAAGGGCTTCATAAATCTCTTTCCAATTCAGTGATCAAAACAAAAATATTCATTTTTACCAGTATAGCACAACAATATTCCAAAAAAAATTGATATCGTTCATGATATCCAATGGTTTAATTCACAATTACAATGTACTATTTTTAGTAACAATTCACATCTTGTTAAATAGAAATGTTCTATTCGTGCGAAAATAAAAGTATATGGAAGCACCCAAACCACAGCTATTAGCCTTTTTATCAGCAACATAAAAAAGATAGCCATAAAAATCACACACATCGCTTTTTTGTAAAAAAAAATAAA
>JAQIBQ010000059.1 GCA_027859005.1 Prolixibacteraceae bacterium
ATACCAACAGTTGCTTTAAATTCCTTCGCATTCCCTTTTAACAGAATGGTTAATAAACTTTCAGCATGCGTTCCAAAACCGCGGTCGAAAGTCTCGCCGGCAATTGTCATTGTGTTGCCATCGAGTGATTTGTTCTTAGTAGGAATTCCATATCCTTGCGTTATTGTACTCAGGTCTAATTCATCAACCCAAACTGTTTGTGCTGAAAGGTTCATTATACCTATTAAAACTAAATTGATTATCAAAAACGTAATAATCACCAATTTTGAATTATTTATCATATCTATAGATTTTTTTAGCTTTTTTTTTAGCATTTTAATAATTCCTGATAATAGCTTAAGTGATATAAGTCTATCCTAAATAACCAATAATCATCGAAGCACTTTTTTAATTCAATTTTTACCAATTAAACATTAAAATTAGCTTCAATTAAGTTCATTTTTCGATCGAATAGTATCGAAATTCATATCAATATTTCAGTTTAGCCATGGTTTGCATTTCACCATTTGAGTTAAATGGTACTAGCGTATAGCAATACCTGTGACCTACGTTGCTTGGACGAATTAAATAGGGCTCGTGAGGCCATGCTCCCCAGCTATCGTCACCACTTACTCCAATCATTTTGTAGTCGATATGCAGTTCAACCCAAGCTTTTGGTTTTATATCATTGTGATGCATCAGGTTTTTGTTCTTATCCGGTCCTGCATCAAAATCTTCAACGGGGTTGTTTAACACATTGAATTCGATTAATGAATCGGCAACTACCAATAAGCCGTTTCCATTGTTGTTTGATAAAGCCAACCAGCGCACATCAGTTTTATGCCCATTTTCCTGAGGTCTTATGTGTGGCACATATTGTTCAGCAACGGTTGATTTGTAATGCCCCACAAAAGTTGATGAATTACGGTCGGAATAGTTTTCCCATGGTCCTCGACCAAAATATTCTAACTGTGTGTATTCAACCGGCATCTGCATTTTCATACCAACACGAGGAATAACCTTGGTTTTATCATCACTATTCACCAATTCATTTTCAACTTTAATTGCCCCGTTACCCATAATGGTATAAGTTGAATTCCAGGTTGAATTCACTGAATCGAGCTTGTAAACGACATTTACTTCAACGGCATTACCTACTTGCTTTGCTTTTACACTTGATGCGTTGGGAAGATTCTCTGAAACTTCTTTCCATAAACCTGCAACATTTTGCATTCTCAAGCCATAATCGTTGTCGGTTGTAGCACGCCAAAAAGTTGGTCGAGGGCCAAAACCATTTAACAACAATTCGTTTCCGTTGCTTTTATATGAAGTAATAATTCCGGTTTCCGAATCGATTGAAACGGAGAATTTTTTACCTGTAACTTCTATCGTTTGACCTTCTGAAAATTCTATATTCCCAGCTTTTGCCAGGTTAAATGTATTCTTATCTGCAGTTATGGCTAACTTAAATTGTTCAGACGCAATTTCCCAGCCTGCTGGCAAAAGGTTTTCAGCAACTTTTGTTTTAACCGAAAAGGTTATAAAGTATTCAACACCCGGCTTTGCTTTCAATTTACGAACATCAACTTTTAACTGTTTTGAAGATTCAGCAGCTACATCCTGATCGGGTAATTTTCCACTTTGAACAGTCTTCCCATTTGCTTCAATTTTATAGGAAAGCGCATACTTTTTCAAGTTTACAAATCGAAATTTATTGAGGATGGTAAACATCCCTGTTGAAAGATCATCGGCCTTAAAACCAACATTCTGATAAACATGTTTTACCTCCAAACTTTGGGGTTTTACGCTTCTATCGGGGAAAACCACGCCATTAATCAAGAAATTGCCATCAGAGGGTGTTCCTTCTGGACCATAGTCGCCACCATAAGCCCAAAACTTTCCTTTATCGTTTTCATCGGCTAATCCTTGGTCTACCCAATCCCAAATGAATCCACCTTGTAGGTTCGGGTATTTTTCAATAATCTCCCAATAATCTTTGATATTGCCAATGCTGTTTCCCATAGCATGTTCGTATTCACAAAGAATTAGCGGACGTGGTTTATTCGATTTTGCATAATGCTCAATATGCTGAGGTTTAGCATACATTGGACAAACAATATCGGTATTCCATTCTTCACCTGATTGTTCGTATTGCACCGGACGCATTTTGTCGCGACTCTTAATGAACAAATAGGTTTGGTAAAAATTGTAGCCATTGCCAGCTTCGTTTCCTAATGACCAAATCACTACTGAAGGATGGTTTTTATCACGTTCAAACATGTTTTTTGTTCGGAACAAATGCGCCTCAGTCCAATCGAGGTTGTTCGCCAAACTCTTACCAACGCTACGATCGTAACCCATTCCATGCGATTCAATGTTCGCTTCGTTAACCAAATAAAATCCATATTTATCGGTTAAATCATAAAAGAAACCGGGTTGAGGATAATGGCTTAAACGAATGGCATTCACATTCAATTCTTTCATTCGTAGTAAATCGAGCAGTACAGATTCCTCGTTAACAACTTGACCAGTAATCGGATCAAATTCATGTAAATTGACCCCTTTTAGCAAAACGGCTTTGCCATTTACCAAATATTGTCCGTTTTTCACTTCACTGGTACGGAATCCAATTTTAATTGAAGTAGTTTCAGTAATGTTTTCTGATGCATCTTTTAAAGTTAACACCAGGGTATATAGGTTAGGCTCTTCGGCCGACCATTTCTTAACTCCAGAAATAGTTTTATTAAACACCAAATATCCAACAGTATCGGTTAAAACAATTGATTTGGTTTCGCTTGCAATGCTTTTACCTTCTTCACCTAAAATTTCATAAGTTAATGAAGAATTGGCATTTGCTGCAGTATGGATATTTAACTCAACCTCAAGATCGAAAACTCCGTTTGTGTAAGTAGCATCCAAAGCACTTTGAGCAAAGAAATCGCGAATACGAACTTTAGGCTGAGTATATACAAACACATCGCGCGGAATTCCACTTAAACGCCAAAAGTCCTGACATTCGAGATAAGCAGCGTCGCTCCAACGAAATACCTCAACAGCAATAGCGTTTTTTCCAGTTTTTACATATTCGGTAATATCGAATTCCTGAGGTGTTTTGCTGTCCTTACTCATACCCACTTTTTGTCCATTAACCCAAATAAAACCGACAGATTTTATAGCTCCAAAGTGGATGAATATTTGTTGATGGTCCCAATCTTCAGGTATTTCAATTTCACGACGATAATAACCAATGTTATTCTTTTCAAGATCGTTAATGTATGGAGGTTTAAAATTCCATGCAGGGTAAAACTCATAACTAACATTAGTGTAAATTGGAATTCCATAACCTTGCATTTCCATATTTGAAGGAACCAGAATTTCATCCCATTCAGAAAGATCGAGGTTTGTTTGAGCAAATCCTTCGATACGGTTGGAAAGACCAGTAACAAATTTGAATTTCCAAGTTCCATTCAACGATAAAAAGCGAGTTGAATTATTCTTATCACTTACTAATGCTTTTTCACGTTTTTCGTAACTAAAAAAAGTTGCATGTGGAAGCTCTTTATTTATTCCTTGAATTGCTGGGTTCTCCAGTTCGGGATGAGCTGGTCGATCCTGAGCATGAAGCGAAAAAGAAACCATTATTCCTATTAAAAAAGCAGCTAATATTTTCATTCGATTATTTTTAAGTTATTCAGTTATTTTTTCTGAGTTCTGAATATTAAATGATCTTATAAACATTCTTTATTTCTTTAATTTCCACCAATCGAAATTGAATAAATTGCCTTCACCTCCTTTGAAAATAAGGTAAACATCGTGTACTCCTTTTATTTTTTCGATTTTACAAGCGAGGGTTTTCCAAATTTGATCGCCACCTGTATTAGTTAGTTCCAGCGTACCCAATAAGTTTCCGTTTTTATCATCAATTCGAATTTCGATACTTCCACCAGACAATGCAGAAGCTACATTTGCTTCAAATTTTCTCGAACCTTTTCCAAAATCAACACTTCTTACTTTGATGTAATCATCGTGGCTAATCTTTGTTACAAAAACATCGGTTTGCATATCGCCAGCTGTTTTCACTCCCTCACTCCAGGCCATCGTCTCGGCCTGCACACGTGTGTAGGGATTGAGGTGAGAAATGCTTTCAATTACTCCTATTTTAGTAGGTATAATTTGTGGAATAGTTCCATCGGAATTGTATTTGAACTGTTCAATACTAGTGGAACGTTTAAATCCTTCTCCTTCTGACAATTCTTGTGAATGGTAAAAGAAATAGGAGTTTCCCTTAAAATCGATTATTCCAGAATGATTAGTAAAAGCCAAGTGATCTGCCCTTTCCATAATATTCCCTTTATATGTCCAAGGACCTTCGGCCGATGGAGCAGTTGAATAGGCTATGTATTCAGGAATACCATTAGCGGCATAAACCATGTAAAACAAATTGTTGTGTTTGTAAAACCATGGACCTTCGGTATAGGTAGTACCTGGCTTACCATCGCGGCCTTCTTTTGAACCAAAGGCCTCGGTTGTCATTTCTACTGAAACAATTCCATTCTCACCAATACTTCTGTCATATGAAATCATATCTTCATTCAACTTCACATACCATAAACTTGGATTTCCCCAATATAGGTATGCTTGACCATCGTCATCTATAGCTACTGTAGGATCAATATCCTGCCAAATATGGTCACTATCAATTAGACGTTTCCCTACAGGATCGGTAAAAGGCCCAGTTGGAGAATCGGAAACGAGCACAGAAATTCCTTCACCATGAATGGGAACATATAAGTAGAATTTCCCGTTTCGCTCAATGCACTGAGGTGCCCATGCCCCGTTTTGTTTATCTAACCAGCCAAAGCTTTTCAGTGAAGCAACTGCACCATGGTCGGTCCAGTTCACCATGTCGGTTGATGAGTAACAGCGCCAGTCGAGCATGGTAAAAAAGTTGTTGACCGTTGAATCTTCATCATGACTGGTATATAAATATACCGTTCCATCATGAACCATTGGAGCAGGATCGGCAGTATAATAAGTTTGAATTATTGGGTTTTGTGCCAGTCCATTAATTAGTAAAACACAAACTAGAAATAGTAGTGCAGTAATTTTTTTATAAAGTTCAATCATAATAATTCATTTACTTAGTTCTAATTATCAGCCACATTGTCCAACAACGAAAGCATTTCCTCACCATACCTTTTTCCAAATTTCCGGTAGCCCTCAGCTGAAAAATGGAGGCCATCAGGTTTTCCTAAACAACCCTCCGAAGAAATTACATGTGCATTTGGTATAACATCAGGCAATTTAGCAATGAATTGATTGAAACCCCAACACTTTCCATTGTACTCGGCACTTAACAATTCGCCTGCTAGTAAGGGTACTTCTGAAGGAATTAGATTTAAATCAGTCATCAAGTTATCGTAAATGTCTTTAACCTTGCTTGTCCAAAGTGTATCGTTTGGATTTGATTCGCCCTGATGTAATAGAATTCCTTTGATAACTCCATCTTTTTGAGCCAACTTTGCCATGTCAACCAGTCTTTTATAGGGATTTCCATCGTAAGCTTTTATCCAGTTAAGCATCCAATCAGGTGCAGTATCAACATACGATTGGTAATTTTCTTTATCAAACAACTCAATCCGACATCCTCCAACAGAAACATTAATTATTCCTACTTTTATATTATCGGGCAATTTTTCAACAAGCGTGCGTCCAAAATAATCAGCTGGAGAAAGGCCAGCATTACAATCACACAATGGAGGTGTAGCGGTTGACCAATGTCCCATAACCCTTCCTTTATCTGAGCAATTCATAGCACTCATCATTTGGAAACGTTCATCAACAATTGAGTCTTGTACTTCAGCTCTTGATGCCCCAGCCATGTTTGACTGTCCAAAACATAGATAAATATGAAAATTTGTATCCTGTGAATAAACATTTTTAATCAAAAATATCCATCCCAACAAAAATCCTAAAACAATTATTTTTTTCATTTTATAGTTAGATTTACTTATTCTAATATATTTTTCTTTCTAACGGTACTGTTTTCGTTATTGTTGATTTTCAACACATGCACCATACGCTTAAATCATTACACACAAATATTTTAGGTAAAGTCTTCACAAACTTATATACCCCTATCGTGATATTTTTCACGATAAATATAATTCGCGTTCTCAAATGTCTTTTACCATATTAGACATACTGGTTTCAATTTTAGATATTATTTAAAAAAACCATTGCAATACTTACAGTATGTTCAATGGTTTTTATAAACTTTGTAGAAATGCTATTCGAAAATGTAAGTTTCAGTAGTATTAATAAGACTATTTATATAGTAGAATGAATTAATAAGCTTCCTACTCAAATTACATCCAACAGGCTAATTTTTTATTGATTTTTAGATTCAAGTTTCCATTCAGAATCATTACACAATCCACAATCATCGCCAAGAAACATTTTTGAAGCTTCATTGTCACTTTTCATTTGCCATAGAAACCACGCTGTGGCTACTTTGCCAAACTCGCCACCATGTGGTTGACCATAAGTTCCACCATGCCCCACATCCATATTGGCCACAAAAACAGGCACATGCTTTATTTGCTTGTAATCGTCCATTCCGTTATTGTAGGCGATATCCGATTCTCCACCTAAAATGTAGAGCGTTGGCGTATGTAATTTCTTAAGATCATCCTTCTTCAAATTAGGCATACCCGGAAAACCACTAATCGGATTAATAAAAATACCACTATTACAAATAAGCGTTGTAGTAATGCGTGGGTCAGGTGCAATTTCAAGTGCTTGCAATCCTCCGCACGACATACCGCTTACCGCAATATTTTCAATGTCGATCTTTTTATAGTATTGACTTTTCTTGTTGCTGTTCTGTGCAATAGCCCAGTTGATTGCATTGGTCAATTGGGTCGCTTCTGATTTACCTCCACCCTTTTCTCCTTCTTCTGGCATAGGTCCAATGGCAATAACTATAAAACCATACGATGCCACTTCATTTAAGAAGTTCACATGTTCCCAGGGTGAATTGGCACAAGCTCCGTTACCCCATACTATAATTGGCAACTTATTTTTTTTGCCAAAAACACTTAAATCACTTGGAGCAAATACAGTATGGGTAGCCAACGATTGATCAGTGATCATTTTGGCTTTGAATGGTCCGGTTCCGCCATCTTCAATAATTCGAGAAGCAGTTTCCTGTGCTACTACCGTATTTACAAATGTTAATCCGGCCATTGCCAGAAGAAATATTAGAATATATATTTTAGTCTTCATCAAAGTCTTTGTTTTGTTATCGCTTAAACAACTTCTTATTATCTGATTGTTATTTTGAATTCAACTTATTTCGCCCATTCTGTACCTTCTGGTGTACGTCTCCATTCAAAATAATCATCCAATACTTCCAGTGATTCTGCACTTGGTACAGATCCTAAAAATGGAGTTGGTCCGGTTAAATACATTACTTCAGGATTTTCATCGCTAAAAGTTGGCCATACAGGAACTCCTTCGCCATTTGGATTTCCATATTTGGCAAAGTTGGTCCAATAGGTCCCTATTGCTTCTGATAATGCAACATCCGAATCATTATCAGGATTTACATGCATGAAAACATATGCTACGTCTTGCCCGTGTGGTGAACCATATCCGTAACGAGGTGAATCCTCTGGAAAATCGGGGTGCTGATCGAAATAGTAATAATATACTTCCGACTTGCCGGTTTTTGATTGTAGTTTTGCCCAGCTCCAAGTTTGCCAACCAAATGCGGCATCACGAGCCAGATCGCGTGCTGTTTTAAGAACAGTAGTTTCGCCAGCAGGGTAAGCTTTGATGAGGTCATCAGCAAATTTTCCGTAACGTGCTTTCACTCCGGCATAATATTCTTCAGGAGTTTTTTCCCTTGAAAAACTGGCACCTTCGTCAGAATTGTAACCAATAAGTACAGGAACATCGTTATAATTTCCAGCTTCATACATTTTATGTTGATCGTCAGGAATCACATAGCCATCAACAATAGGCCAAGCACCAGGCATTGTCCATCCGGCAGGTATTAGTTTTTCGGCATCGAGTTCACGCAATTCGGCAATTGATAATGCATTACGTTCTTTAGTATATGCTTCTCCATCTAATTCGGCCTGCTTTAAGGTTTTCATGTTTTCACCCGGATAGGTAGTTGGACGTGTTGGACCAAACGATCCTCCACTTTGAGATATAGCACCATGAAATAAACCCTTAGCTAATGGTGAAGCACACAACATACTCACCGAAATCCCACCTGCCGATTCGCCGAAAATGGTCACTTTTTCGGGGTCGCCACCAAAGGCAGCAATGTTTTTCTGAATCCATTCTAAACCAGCAATTTGATCGAGTATACCGTAGTTTCCTGAAACATTATTTGAATTTTCGGCACTTAATTCAGGATGAGCCAAAAATCCCAACTGGCCAACCCTATAGGCGATACTTACCAAAATAACTCCTTCTTTTGCCAGTTCAGCACCATCGGATACTGGTTCTGAAGTTGAACCAAAACTAAAACCACCACCGTAAATCCAGACCAAAACCGGCATTTTTTCTTTAGCAGACATGGTTGGTGTCCAGATGTTCAAATACAAACAATCTTCACTTTTGCCTGATGGTGGATTTCCACCTTGCATTGGTGCCGGAGCAAATTCTGTAGTTTGTTTTATACCGTCCCATTTTTCGGCAGGTTGAGGGGCCTTCCAGCGAAGGTCTCCAACCGGAGGTGCAGCAAAAGGAATCCCCTTAAAAATTCGTAATCCGTCATCAATGGTCCCTTGTACAATTCCTTGTTCAACCTTTACTTGTTCTGGTGGAAGTGTAGTACAAGCATTCATTATCAAAGCGAATAGTATCGCAATTGAATATATTAATGTTTTCATTTTTATTTAGTTATTGGTTTTGCCATAAATTAGGTAAAAAACGAGAATAGAGCAGATGACGCCAAGTTGACCAATCGTGCCCTCCATGTCCGCCAACGTAGTATTCATGTTTAATGTTATGATTATTCAAAGCCTCACTTAAAGCAATACAGCGACTTCCCATAAAGCCTTTGGCTTCTTCCGATCCCTGACCAATGAATAAATAATCTACTTTATCGTTCACTTCCGGATCGTTTAAAAAATAAGCAATTGAAGTTTCAGCATTTACATCACCAGCACTTAACACTCCAAAATTAGCAAACAAGTCAAGCGACTTAAAACCGCAAAACATAGTATGACGTCCACCCATTGATAAGCCTGATAAGGCACGACCTTTCGGGCTTTTAATGGTACTGTAACTTTCATCAATCAAAGGCACAACGTGGTTTCTAAGTTCTTTCTCAAAAACATCAAAAGTGAGTTCAACATGCTTTGGATGATTGCGATGAATTACCTGATTATTTGGGATGGCAATAATCATAGGCTCAGCCTTTCCTTCCGCAAGCAGGTTATCTAAAATCAGGTTGGCACGGCCATCGTAAATCCAATTTGAAGGTAATTCTCCACTACCACCGACCAAATACAATACAGGATATTTTTTACTAGAATCGTATCCAGGTGGCGTATAAACATACATTTCACGTTCACCATTGGTTACATCTGAATGATAAATGTGACGAGTTACATTACCATGAGGAACATTTTTAGCATCGTAATACGCTGGCCCATCGCCATGCACAATTAATTGACTGTATGGAGGCATCGCGGTGAATGCAGCAATAGTATTACTAGGATCACAGATTTGTACTCCATCAACATTAAAGTGATAGGCATACATATTAGGTTTAAAAGGACCAACTGTTATTGACCAAATACCATCTTCACCTTTTACCAGCGAGAGAGGTTCACGACCTCTGCCAAGGGCAGTAAGTATGGTTCCATCCTTTATATTGACTTCCTTTGCTTCAGGTGCTTTAATTCGAAATGTAACCGTGTGGTCATCATGAACCTCGGGCGAATTCAATGGAGCACTGAAAGGAATAAGTCCTTCGGTATCCTTTTGTGGATTATAATCTAGATTTACATTCGCTTGCTGTGCAATGCTAATAAATGAAATCATTAGCATTGCCAATAAAAGTGGGATATGAATAAATTTGAATTTCATATTTCTATTTTTTATTCTGAAAAATCAATTGTGCGTATTGATATAAACTTCTTCTCCAGGTTAACCATTCGTGGGCAGTACCTTCTGATTCGTAATACACGTAATCAATTCCTTGCTTATCCATCATTTTACGAAAAGCACCCACAGATCCAGGAAAAGGCTTAGGTTCTTTTGTACCCAAGCCAAGCCAGAAAACATCAATCTGTTTATTCAGAGTATTGCCATCGTTGAATTTACCATCCAAAAAAGTTACTGGATCAATTTCATCGGAACTCGGATAATTGGATGTACCACTAAAACCTCCGTAATTCGAAAAAGTATCGAGGTTGTTCATGATAATTCGCATGGTTTGATTAGCCCCCATCGATAGACCGGCAATAGCACGGTTGTTGCGGTCGGCCTTGGTGCGAAATCTTGCATCAATCATTGGAATAATCTCAGTGATCATCACATCTTCAAAAACTGAAGCCGGACGACCAGTTGTCTCACCATCTTGCGGTTTGTATGCATAACCATTGTCCATTACAATAATCATGGGAACTGCTTTTTGTTCGGCAATTAAATTATCAAGAATAAGGTTGGCATGTCCTTGTCCTGGCCATCCGGTTTCATCTTCAAAACTCCCATGCTGAAGATAAAGAACAGGATAGCGGGTTTTGGCATCCTTTTCATAGCCAGCCGGAGTATACACAAAACAACGTCGGAATGAATTGGTGATTTTTGAAAAATAGATATTCTCGCATACCAAACCATGAGGAACATCTTTTAGTGCATAAAACTCGCGATCGCTTGCCGGAATTTCAATTCCGCTTCCCCAACGACCGGCTCCGTAAAAATATTTAGTTCCCGGATCAGGGACAGAAGCTCCGTCGATATTTAATTGGTAATAGTGAAAACCTTCGTCTTGAGGGCCTGATTCACCAGTCCAAACACCATTGGCATCTTTCACCATATCGTATTTAACTCCGCCAATATCGAGCTGAACTTTTAGTGCCTCGGGTGCGGCTATTTGTGCACGAACACGACCTTCAGAATTTACCTGAGGAAATTGTTTTCCCTGTTGGTTAATTGAACATGGTACAAAATCTTCAACCACTTTTACCTTTTCAGACTGAGCAAAACCAACAACAGTTGAAAGCAATAAGGCGAAAACAATAATTAAAATTCGTTTATCCATTTTTATTACGATTAATCATTAAACAAAAGAGGAGCCAATTCGAGCAAACTACGACGCCATGTTAAAAATTCATGAGCTGTACCTTCTGAAATGTATGAAACGGCATTTAAGCCAGCATCTTTTAACGTTACAACTGCATTCTTTACACCATCGGGGCGCTCTTTACTTCCGCAGCTCAGGAAAATAAGCTTTAGATTCGAATGATCTTTCACATCATCAGGACTGTATGTGCCACCACTTAGCAGTGCGTAATATGAAAATACTTCAGGTTTATTAAGCGTAATTGTTTTTGTTTCCATGCCTCCCATTGAAAGCCCGGCCATAGCACGGTGAGATTGATCGGCAATTGTGCTAAAGTTAGCATCAACATAAGGAATGAGTTCATCAACCAACACGGTCTGGAAATTTTCAATTTTGAATTCGTTCATGTGTCCCCAACGAACCTCATTGGTCATTCCGTAAGTCATTACAATTAGGAAAGGTTCAATTTTACCTTCTGCAATAAGGTTGTCCATAATTAAATTAGCGTGCCCCTGATTACTCCATGCAGTTTCGTCTTCACCCCAACCATGTTGTAAATAAAGAACAGGATATTTTTTCTTTTTGTCCTTTCCATATGTAGGAGGAGTGTATACAAAAGCTCTTCTCGACGTGCTTGTACTTGGCGAAGGGAAAAGTATTTGTTGTACATTACCATGAGGTACATCTTTTAGGGCGTAGAAATCCTGATCGTGAGCCGGAATTTCAATTCCACTTTCCCAACGGGTTGAACCGTAGAAATTTAATGCACCCGGATCGTTGAAAACACCACCGTCGATAGTCAAATGGTAATAATGAAAACCTTCGTCCATTGGTCCTTCTGTTGTTCCGGTCCAAACACCATCTTTATCTTTTGTTAAATCGGTTCCACCTCTACCACCTAAACCTAGACTAACATTTATGCTTTTAGCATCGGGTGCTTCAACACGAAAACGGGCATAACCCTGAGAATTCACCTGCGGATACTCTTTACCCGGTTGATTATATGTTGAGGGTTTAAAATCTTCTTTTATTTCTGTTTGATTGGTCTGTGCAAAACACAAGGTGCCTGAAATGGTCAGGAATATTGCTATGGTTAATAAAATTTGTTTCATAATTTATCTTGTTATGGTTTAGAATAAAAGTGGTGCAAATTGATACAAACTTCTTCTCCAACTTTGCCATTCGTGAGCTGTTTGAGGAGAAACATAGAAATGAGTATTCATACCAGCAGCTTTTAGCGCATCGGTGTTTTCTTTTGGTTCTTTTCCTGACCCTCTTCTTGGATTATCCAATTCGTGACTACCATAACTAATGAACAGAAGTTTAACATTTTCCTTAAACCCAGGAGCACCTTCAAGATCTTCAAGGCTAATGCTGCCTCCACTAAACATGCCAACATGTGAGAATACATCGGTGTTAGCAAGTGTGATTGCCTTTGTTTGCATTCCACCCATCGATAATCCGGCCATAGCACGGTTCTTTTGATCGTCAAGTGTGCGATAGTTGGCATCAATCATAGGAATGATTTCTTTCAGTAAAGAATTCATAAATCCATCGGCCCAACCTTTTGGAGGCCATGATCCGGCTGTGCGTTCTCCTCGGGGTACATTAGGCATACGCCAATTTCCGTTACTCATAACAATAATGAAGGGTTTAGCATTTCCTTCAGCAATCAGGTTATCCATTATTAAACCAGCTTTTCCCTGACTTGACCAACCGGTTTCGTTTTCGCCGCCACCATGTTGAAGGTAAAGAACAGGATAACGTTTATTTCCACTCTGATCGTAAGCAGGTGGTGTATAAACGAAACATCGGCGTGTACTGTTATTAATTTCAGAGTAATAAGTGTGTTCACGCACCTGACCATGAGGTACATTTTTCATGGTATAAAATTCTTCATCTTTGGCAGGTACTTCAATACCACTTCCCCAGCGACTAGCACCATAAAAATACAAGCTGTTTGGATCGGGAACAGAAGCTCCATCAATGTTTAATTGGTAATAGTGAAAACCTTCGTCTTGCGGAGCAGATTCACCAGTCCACACACCGTTTTCATCTTTTATAAGATCGTACTTAACTGCACCAATATCGAGCTGAACCATTTTGGCTTCGGGTGCTGAAATTTGAACGCGTACCCGGCCTTCGGAATTAACCTGAGGATATTCCTTTCCTTCCTGTGTTGTTGCTGAAGTTTTGAAATCCTTAACAACAGCTGTTTGTGTTGACTGACCAATACACAAAAGGCCTGAAAAAGTTAATATGGTAACTAAGGCAATTATATTTAGTTTCATAATTTAATGCTATTATACCAATATTACTACAAAGTTAGCCTTATAAATTTTTTCTTTTTTCGTTTATACTTCGTTATAAAAATGAACCAGAACTTAGGCTATGCTTAATTTTTATGCCTTGTCGAAACAAAAAATATTTAAATTTATTTAAAGCTAACTTCATAATAAAATTGGTATTAGTTTTTGAATACGAGTTGTGAAAATTGATAAAGGCTTCGTCTCCATGAATGCCATTCGTGAGCTGTTCCTTCTGAAACATAGAAATGCGTGTTCATACCTGCCTCTTTTAAAGCTGCTGTATTTTCTTTAGGATCGCCCCATGGCCCTCTTCTTGGATTCTCCAATTCACGACTACCATAACTAATAAATAAAAGTTTCACATTCTTTTTAAAATCGGGTGCATTTTCAATATCTTCCATACTTACGCTGCCACCACTAAACATGCCCACTTGGGAGAATACATCTGGATTAGCCAATGTGATTATACGGGTTTGCATACCTCCCATTGATAAGCCAGCCATAGCCCTATTTTTTGAATTATCAATAACACGATAATTTGCTTCAACATAGGGAATTAAATCGTTGAGAAGAACGTTTTTAAATTCGCCTGCAAAGTCAAAACCACCCATAGGACCTTTGGGTCTACTTTGGGTTGAATCAGCATCTGCATTTCTTGCTGGCCTTTCAAACTTAACACTACTGTTTTCCATTACGATAATAAATGGAACGGCTTTGCCTTCTGCAATCAGGTTGTCCATAATCAGGTTGGCATGTCCTTGGTTACCCCATCCTGTTTCATTCTCGCCCATACCGTGTTGCAGGTATAAAACAGGATAGCGTTTCGAGTTGTCTTTATGGTATCCTGGTGGAGTATAAATGTAGGCTCGACGAACTTTATCTGAACTTTTTGAGAAATATTGAACTTCGCGCAATTCACCATGAGGAACGTCTTTTAAAGCAAAGAATTCCTGATCGTCTGATGGGATTTCAATTCCACTTCCCCAACGACCAGCGCCAAAGAAATAAAGACTTCCTGGATCAGGAACCGAAGACCCATCGATATTCAGTTGGTAGTAATGAAAACCTACGTCCTGAGGAGCAGATTCTCCTGTCCAAACACCATTTTCATCTTTAGTTAAATCGTACTTCACAGCACCAATATCGAGCTGAACCATTTTGGCTTCAGGGGCAGATAGTTGAACTCGCACACAGCCTTCGGAATTAACCTGAGGGAATTCTTTCCCTCCTTGGTTTACAGATGAAGGTTTAAAGTCTTCAATTACTGTCTGAGCTTGTGCCATACACAAGGAAACAGATAATGTAATTAAGGATAGCAGTAGAAATAATTTTTTACTCATTAGTTTTATTTTAGTTAATTAGCTTGTTATTTTATAGTAAAACTATTTCAATCCACTGTTTTCAATTCGGAAATAATCGAATGAAACATCAAATGGAGTATCGGGTTTGGTGGTATCTGAATTGAACCAGAAAGTGCTTTTCATGTACTGTGAAATAATTCCATCACAAGCAATTAATCCAACCTTGATGTCTTTCAGTAACATGTCGGCAGTTCCCAGCAATTCAAATTTTTCACCATCGAATGAATAGTAAGCAGTGTAAATACTTCCTTTTTTTTCTAGCTTAAGTATTAGTGAATTATTATCGATGATTTCAGTTTTTAAGTTGAAATTCGCCATGGATTTTGTGATGCCATTTTCTTCCATAATCAGATCGATAGTTCCAGGTTGTACACCCCTTGCTCTGCTGGTTTTTATAACAGCACGGAACATTAGTTTTACAAAGTTATTGTCGTCTTGGTAAACCAATATTCCTGCATTTTCAGGTTGTGAAGGTGTTCGAGAACTTACTAGTTTGGTTTCTATTGTCCAGTCGTTGTTAGCACTTTGCAACAAGATGTTTTTAGCATTGTTTGTTGCTTCAGCAACATCACCAACCTCGCTGGTAATAGTTAATGCTCCCGATTTTTTAGACAGACTATAATTGGTCTTATTTTCTCTTATCCATTCCCATTGACTGCCAACTGAACCTTCGAATTCATCACTGATCGATTTAATGTCAAAGTTCAGGTAATAGGTATTCTTTTCAAGTGTGATATTGTCGATAAATTGAATAACAGCCGTTCCAGGTATTGCTTTGGCTTGTTCAATATTTACAGTAATGTCATTCCCTAAAGCTGAAGCATCAACAACTGGCACTTTCGAGTTGTTTTTCAATAAATAACTGTATGCCTTTACTTCTTTATTGAAACCTTTTATACTTTTCCCATTAACGGTAATTAAATTTGGATTCAAATCGGGCATTACTTTTATCGGGTAGCTGTTTGATACAGTTGTTCCATCAATGGTAACATAAGCAAAAATCGACGCTGCACCAACTCCAGTAGAGCTTACCAAACCATTAGCATCAACAGTGGCAACCTTGGGATTATTACTCTTGTATTCAATTTTAGCCTTTTTAATGTCGTAGAAACTATCGTCAGACATGCAAGCTGTTACGCTGGATTGGATGGAGTTCCTCGGTCTTAGGATTACCTGATCACTTTCAACAACAACTGTTGTTAATACAGGTTGATAAGTTCCGCTCATGGTGGCTTCAACCTGTCCTCTAATGTCTTTGGAAGATGCACCAATTTCAAAAATGTATTTGCCTTTATCGAAAGTAATGTTGCCATTTTCAGTATCCCAAAACCAAAGGTCTTCACAGTTAATATCAATCGAAACTCGTTTTATTTGTCCTGTTGGAATGGTTACCCTTTCGAAACCTTTCAATCGTTTAATTGGCCTTTGAAGAGAGGCAGAACTATTGGGAGTTTTCACATAAATCTGTACAACTTCATCACCATCAACATCGCCAGTATTTTTGACATCAAGGCTAACCGTAATTTTATCGTTTGGTGAAATTTCACTTTTGCTAATGGTGAAATTACTGTACTCGAACGTGGTGTATGAAAGTCCGTATCCAAATTCATAGGAAACATCTTTATCGAAATACATGTAGGTTCTACCATTCTTACCCGATTCTCCTCTAAGTGTATAGTCGTTGAAATCGGGAAGATCATTAAGCGATTTAAACCAAGTAAGACTTGTTTTTCCACCAGGGTTAACTTCACCAAACAGGATTTTAGCCATTGCAGTTCCTTGTGCCTGACCGTTGTAACCAGTAAAAATAATACCTACAATATTCGGATTGTTTTTAAACTGCTCAATTTCAACCATTCCCATGGTTTGCATTACCAAAATGGTATTTGGGTTTACAGCAGCAACAGCATTTATTAACTCGTTTTGGTTACCGGGCAATGTAATTGCAAAACGGTCTGATTCTTCGCGACCTGTAGTTTGATCGGTACCAACAAAGATGATTGCAACATCGGCAGCAGCGGCAATATCAAGTGTTTCCTGATCAGTACCAGGTCCTTCAGCTTCACGATAAACCAATACAATAGTTTGAGGACCGGTAATTCCCAATGTGTTTATTTTTAGGGATACATTTTGTGCTCTTCCAAAAGCTCTAAAGCCACCTCCACCTTGTTGAGGTTCAGGTTTAATTTGTTCCGAAGCCAAAACATTTCCAGTAGTTGAACCTACTCTAATTTCAAGCATACCACCTTCGCCCGATACATTCATACTAAATCTCATCGAATCGACTTCGGTAATATCAACATTATCATAAGCTGTCCAGTCACCATCTTTGATACCTCGTATTGAAGTTCTTCCGAATCGCGCTGATACAATTAAACCGGGTGCTGAAGCATCAAATTTTGTAGCATCGAATTCCTTTAAAACAACACCCTTACTAAGCGTTGAGAAATTATTGATGGTGATGAAATCGGTATTTCTATCGGTATTTCCACTTGATTTTGTAACAACTTCGGTATTCAAATTGTGTGCTTCGATGTAGTTTTGAATTCCTGCCAGTGGTGTAATTCTTAACTCAGGTTCAACTTGCCCTGAATAATCGCCTAACTCAACCTTATCAGCTTGGGTTCCCAATACAGCAATCTTTTTAATGGCTTTAGGATTTATAGGTAATGCCTTTTTACCAGTTGTGGCTACAAGCTCATTTTTAAACAAAACGGGCGTTTTCGTAGCAATTTCAATGGCCAAATCGTTATGTGAGGGATCGTTGATAATATCTGGTTTAATTCCTGCATAAGGAACCATTTCCGATGGATCAAATTCGCCTAATCGCATTCGAATGGCGAATATATTAACGAGTGCTTTATCGATATCACCTTGAGTAAGTAATCCATTTTCCAATGCTTTAAGCACGTGGTTCTGATATACGCCACCACAATCGGTATCAACACCTGATTTAATACCCATTGCAGCTGCTTCTTCATTGTTTTTGGCATAGTGATGTCCCCTAATTAAATCATCAATAGCACCGCAATCGCCAGTTACATATCCATCCATGCCATAGGTTTTACGAGCAATGGTATCTACCAGAAATTTACTGGCCGACATAGGAACACCATTTACAGCACTGTAAGCAGTCATTATTGACGGAAGATTATCTTCTCTGATTAAAGTTCGGTATGGAAGAAGATAAAATTCACGCATATCCCTGTCATCCATGTTGGCACTTCCTGAATGACGGTTAAACTCTGTATTGTTGGCAAAGTAATGCTTACCACAAGGTACCGTTTTTAGATAACGTGGGTCGTCTCCCATTAATCCTTGAATAAAACCACTTCCTATTTGGGAAACCAGAAATGGATCTTCGCCAAATGTTTCGGCAGTTCTTCCCCATCGAGGGTCTCGGGCTGGTTCAATAACAGGAGACCAGTAGGTTAGCGTAAAAATAAGATCGTGGTTAAAACCTCTAGCTTCATCAGCAATAACTGAAGTTTCGCGTTTAATTAATTCGGGATCCCAAGTACATCCCACAGCAACACTGTTAGGAAAAGAAGTTGCGGTCATTCCACTATTATTGTTTCTCCCCATAATTCCATGCAAAGCTTCGCCCCATACATCATAATGGTTTACCCCTAAACGAGGTATGGGCGGCATAGTATTACCCAACTGGCTTTGCTTTTCTTCGGGGGTCATTCTTGAAACCAAATCGGCAGCTCTTTCTTTAAACGAATAAGAAGTGTTTAGGTAAATTGGCTTCTTTGCCATTTCACTTTTTGGCATAAATGCCATAACGAAAGCAGAGCAAATAATTAAGATAGTAGTTTTTATCAGGTTCAATTTCATATTGAGTTTAATTAGGTTTTGTACTTGTCAAATTCATTAGATTAGAAATTAGCAGTTTAGTTTAATTTTAAAAAATCAAATGCTATGTATATTAATTATTTTTTTAAGATTATTTTCGCCTACAATTATTATTTTCAGGTTATTACCGGCAATCGCATTTAGCTTTTCATTCGATATTTTATATCGCTTTTGACAATGAGAACAGGAAGGAATGGTCATTATTCCACCCTGCTTATCACTCAATATAAATTGATCATTGTTTTCATCATAGAAAATATCAGTTGGAATTTCATTTAACATTTCCGGTACACCTTCCTCGTTGGTAAATAAAAGCGAACGTTCAGTCCAAACATTTCCTTTTGATGAGAAAAATAAAACAGGTAATCCTTCGTCGTTTATTCCAAGAACTGCAATTTGGTTTGGAGTAGTTTCAACTTTAATGAATTTACAAGTTTCATAGTAGCCTTTGTAAACCGAATTAAAATCAAAGATGGTCCAATTGAGTCCGTCTTTCGAACTAATAATTTCGCCTTGATCAGTAACTCCCCAACAGTCGTTAATTCCAGATGATAAGGAGACAATGTTTCCTTTCAATTCAAGTTGTATACTTTTAAATGAATTTTCAGTGTTCTCGACACATAACTCACCCTCATCACAACCGGCAATAATCCTATTTTTGAAAAGAGTAATACAGTTGATGATCGTTTGTGATTGGTTTTCAATTTTATGAAAAGATGAATCATTTTCAAATAAAAGTATTTGACCATGAACATCAAGAATAACCAATTGCAGATTATTAATGAGTATGCTTTTAAATGATTCCCCTTCAAAGCTCTTCGTTTGAGTCACCTCACCTTTGTCCGATATCCAATCAATTCGACCGTTATTCGTTATTGCAATAAATCCATCGGTATAAGCAACTACATCGGTATATGATATTTCGGCAACAGAAGTATTTTCAATTTGAGTAGGAGAAAACCCAAAACTAAAGCCATAAACAAGTAAAAAACTTGCTATTAAAAGAATTGGTTTTAGGTTTCCTGATTTTATCATATCTGTAATGTCCTACTTTATTTAAGTCCTTTATTGCTTATTTTGAAGTAATCAAAAGCTACCTCAAAAGGAGTATCAGGCTCCGTATCTTGTTGCATAAATCTTCTGAAACGAGCCATTCTCGCTGGCATTACACCATCACAAGTCATTAAACCTGCACTTATGTTTTTTAGAACAACATTTGTTTTACCTACTTCGTTAAACTTTTTACCATCCGAAGAACAATAGGCAGTATACACATCACCCGCTTTTACCAATTTCAGAAACAGGGTATTGTCGGCTTTAATAATGTCTGCCATACTGAGCATAACCGATGATTTTTGGTCTCCCCCATTTTCAACCATCAGTTCAACTGAACCTGGTTGTTCTCCTGAATTTGCTCTACCAAAAGACCTTCTACTAAAACTGGCACGGTATACCAGTTTTACAAAATTATCGTCGTCCTGATAAGCAACGATTCCTGCATTTTGAGAAAAACCCGATGGCTTTCTGGAACAAACAAGCTTTGTTTCAATGGTCCAGTCGGTATTGGCACTTTGAAGTAGAATGTTTTCAGCATCAACATTTCCGTCAGTTATGTCTCCTTTTAAACTATTCATAACTAGCGTTCCAGGTTGCTTCGACAAGCTCCAATTTTCACTATTCTCTCTTATAAAAGCCCATTGACTCCCAATTGAGTTGGATTTAAACTCATCGCTTATAGATTGTATACCAAAGTTTACTGAGTATTCTTTTTTATCTAATGTGATATAATCAACTAATGAAATCAATGCCGTACCAGGAATACCATTTGCCTGAGTAATTTCAACTGCAATATTCGGATCAACTGCAACTGCATCAACAAGTGGTGCTTCGTCTGAAACATTCTTCATCAAATAACTGAATTGAGCCACATCAGTATTGAAGCCTTTAATTGGTTTGTTATTCACAGTTATTGAAGCAGCGTTTAGGTTTGGCATCACCTTAATTGGGAAAGCATCTGATTTAGTTTTTCCATTAATAGTTACATTGGCAATAATACTTGCAATACCTGTTCCCACGGCAGTAACTTTTCCGTTTTGGTCAACCTTGGCTACTTTGGAATTATTACTTTGGTAAGCAATCGTTGCTTTTCTGATATCATAAAAACTATCATCGGTCATTGCAGCAGTAAGGCTTGTTTGGGCGCTGGAACCTTTGCGTAAAACTACCGTTCCACAATCGGCTACTACCGTTTTAATTTCAGGAATAAATTCACCACCCATTGTTGCTGAAACTGTTCCTTTTATATTTTTAGAAGAGGCTCCAATTTCGAAAACATATTTACCCATATCGTAGGTAATCTTATCTTCTTCTAAATCCCAGAACCATAGGTCAGCACATTTAATGGCAATGTCAACTGTTTTGCTTTGTCCTACAGGAATTGTAACTCGTTTAAAACCCTTTAATCGTTTAATGGGACGTTCCATTTCATCAGGACTATCGGGCGTTGTCATGTATATTTGAACCACTTCGTCGCCATCGTAGCTTCCGGTATTTTTCACATCAACACTAATCGTAACTTCATCGTGAGGAGTGATAAAACTTTTATTGATTTTGAAATTACTGTACTCAAAGGTGGTGTAGGATAAACCATAACCAAATTCATAGGAAACTTCTTTATCGAAATACCAAAAAGTTCTTCCGTTTTTGTTAGGTCCGCCTCGTAAGGTATAATCGGTAATTGGAGGCAGGTCGTTTAATGATTTGTACCAGGTTCCATTCAATTTTCCACCAGGACTTGCATCGCCAAACAGAATGCTGGCTATGGCATCGCCTTGTGCTTGTCCGTTGTATCCAACCCATATTATACCTGGAATGTTTTTCAGGTGCTTGAATTCTTCCACCTCAACACAACCTAGTGTTTGCATTACAACAATGGTATAAGGATTAACCTGGGCAACTGCTTTAATTAATTCCACCTGATTTCCCGGTAGCAATAAGGTTAGACGATCGGCTTCCTCGGTAGCTGTTTTTTCATCGGTTCCAACAAAAACAATGGCAACATCAGATGCTTTAGCCATATCGAGAGTTTCTTGAGCGATAGGGGCATTATTGGGAGCAGTGTAACACAAGTATAGGGTTTGAGGCTCGGTAACACCTAGTTTATTCACTTTAACTTTCATCATACTACCAGCACCATATACACCTCCTGCTCTTTTTCCTGAAGCAACTGTTGCATCCAGACTTGCCACCAAATTCCCATCAGTTGATCCAACTCTAACTTCAATAATACCACCCTCGGTAGGAATATTTACAATTAAACCAATGCTGTCGACATTATTAAGATCGATGTTATTGTATGCTGTCCACGATCCGTCATTAATGGTTCTGACTTGCTCCGTTGAGCCCATTCCGGAACCAACCGTAATGCCTTCAGAAGCAGAAGAATATTTTGTTGCATCGTGTTTACTGGTTGAGCCATCTGATTTTTGTAATTCAAAGCCAGCAACATATAGCAAATTGCTTTTACTGGCTGTATTTCCACCTGAACTATGAACCACTTCAGTAGAATATCCATTTTCAGCAATGTATTTCTCAATGCCAGCAACAGGTGTAATCATGTTGTCCTGCTCTGGTCTTCCAGAGTAAGGACCTAGTTCAACTTCATCGGCTTGAGGTCCAATTAAAGCAATCTTCTTTATTTCCTGTGGGAATAAAGGAAGTGCTTGACGGCTTGTTTTTGCTAATTTATTGTTCTTTAAAAGAACAGGAGTTTTTGTCGCAATTTCCTTTGCCAAAGCCTGATTTGCAGGAGAATTTACTGTGTTCGGTTGAAAATTTGAATAAGGAACTTTTGCCGGTGGGTCGAACTCTCCAGTTCTCATTCTAATGGAAAACGTATTTAGCAGTGCCCTGTCGATATCGGCCATGGTAATTAGGCCTTGATTAAAAGCATCGATGGTGCTGCGTTGGTAAACACTTCCACAATCGGAATCCACTCCGGCTTTAAGTCCTTGGGCAGTTGCCTCTTCTGCTGTTTGAACATAGTAATGTCCGGTATAAATGTCTTCAATTGAGGCACAGTCGCCCGTAATGTAACCTTTCATGCCGTAAGTTCTTCGGGCAATAGTATCGAGGTATAACAAGCTGGCAGAAGTAGGTACTCCATTTACTGCATTGTACGACGACATTATGGAAGGTAAATTATCTTCTTCGATCAATTTTTTGTAGGGTGCAAGGTAGAACTCACGCATATCGCGACTGTCCATATTTGAGCTGCTCACATGGCGATCAAATTCACTGTTATTCGCTAAATAGTGCTTAGCACTGGGCACTGTTTTTAGGTATTTAGCATCGTCTCCAACTAAGCCTCTTACAAATCCAGCAGCAATTTGTGATACTAAAAAAGGATCTTCACCGTATGACTCTCCAGTTCTCCCCCAACGAGGATCGCGAATAGGTTCAACAACGGGCGACCAATAAGTAAGTCCTTTTGTTCCGCTTGCATTTATTGCACGAGCTTCATCAGATATTGCTTTGGCCTCACGCTGAATTAGCTCGGGATCCCAAGCCGAACCTAAAGCCACACTATTTGGAAATGAAGTTGGCCCTTGAATTTCTGCATCAGGATTTGCAAATCCCAACACTCCGTGCAATGCTTCGCTCCAAGTATTATAGGCTTTTACTCCTAAACGAGGAACAGGTGCCATACTATTACCCAACAAACTTTGTTTCTCTTCCAATGTGAATCTTGAAACAAGATCGGCAGCACGTTCTTCAAATGAATAGGAAGTATTTAAATAAATAGGAAGTTTTGCTATTTGCTCGTTTATATCAAAGGGTTTCAAAGCCATTAATATTGAACTGACCATTAATATTGAAAACCCAATGAGGCATTTTTTAAAAAAAGATATTTTCTTTAATCTAAAAATTTGAAGTTTGAGTTGATTAATTATTCTATTCATAATTATTGATATACTTAGTTAGGTATTTATAAATCATACTATATGAATTCTCACTTCAAAATCGAATAAAAATTCATTTGCAATTTCAAATATGTTCAACCAATCTATTTTTCATGAAAATCATTTTAGTTTCTTCTTTTTCTTGATTTTTTTTGGGATATGCTCAACCATGTTTTCGGGAACTGCCACTAAGTCAATTCCATCTTCGCTGGAAAACAAGTTTTGGGTATATTGTTTGTCGGTTGAATTATTCCAATGTTCATGCACACCCAGACTACTTGAAATTGGCACACCATCGGCTTCCGGATCATAGATAATATCTTCGGGCCAATTGGTTTTATCGGCTGCCTGATGTAGATAATCGTCAACCGCCGGGAAAAGAGGTCGTTTTTTAAAAGCTGGGTTTACCAATGCTTCTGCTCTAAGAAAATCGAGGCATACTGATTCGATGGCCACTTGATCTTGTGCAATAAAAAAAGAATTTGGCCAGTCGTTATTAAAAGGGGCGCTATTCCATTTTACTGGTGGTTCAACGGCTTCGGTGCCACCCCAAAGTCCATCAACAATAAAAAGCACCGTATTGAGGCCTAATTTTTCATGACCCATCATATCAACACATACTCGGTAGCGCTTATATTTTGTAGCTTCGGTATTGCTAAGGTCATCATTGTCTTTGGTGGCAACTAGTCCTGAGTGAAGGTAAAAGGTTCCATATCCGTATTTATCGCCATGTTTTCCGTGTGAACCAAGATGATTCTTAGCCCCAACAGAAAAGCCATTTCGGGCATGTGCTTTTAATGCAGCAAAATTGATCATGTAATCGGCATCGTACATTTCTTTCATTAAATTGTCGCTAATGCCATCGGGCATAAACTTACCTTTATCTGAATAGAAAACTACATCATCGGTCCAACCAGCTGAAGTTGTACGTCCGAGGTTTGTATGATCTTCTTTATCTAAAATTACAACGTCGGGATATGCTGCATGAATCACATCGTAGGTATGTTTGTACACATGCGTCATTGGTTCGCCAATAAGAATTTTATTTTGGGGAATAGCACAGCTATCGACTAACTGTCGAACAAAGGCTAATAAAGCCGCAGGCGAAGTTCCTGAAATTGGAGCTCTTACTCTGGATTCGGCTAAGTTATTCATATTAATTGCCCAGCCAGCTTGTCCATTGTTTATTTTTATAAATATGGTTTGTCCAACTTCATATCCTGAAGCTGCGCCTTTTTTACGCAAGTTAAAATCTTTGAAAATTGCATCCCAAGCATCCTTAATTGTTGTCTTTCCTGACAGAGCTTTTACAGCATAATTTGCCATTACATCTATGGTGTCCTGATTATTGTTTTGCGGCAAATAATAGGCATCTGACATCGTATTTTTACAAGAATCGTTTGTAGCCGAAGGATTGAAAGTCCATACAACACGCCCAGGAAAACTGCCGTAAGATTGACCCATAGGTGTATTCGGAGCATCGGGCAATTCATTGTTTATTAATACAGAATTGGCATAAATTTTTCTGGCATTTTGATAGTTGGACACGAGGATAAAAACCAGTCCCACTAATACAAATCCCAACGCTGCTATATATCTGGCTTTTTTTATACGATCATAGGATTTTCTAAACATAAACACCGAGCCGGTTAACGAAAATAGCCAAATTACAAAACCCGACATAAAAGGTGTGGCTGCCTTTACACAAGGATAACCGGCTCGTGATGGTTTAGGTATTACCCGCACCAAAAACCAAATGGTTGACAAAATTCCTACAACTATAAAAATAGCTTTTGAAGGAACTTTGTATTTTACCATTTTAGTTCGAATCCATTCCAAATTATTTTCGAATTTTCGCATTCTTGGATTTATTTAGATTATTTTTCAAAGTATTTATGTTTACTGAATCGTAACTTTAGTTGGTTTTAAATGGTTTTATCGAACTTGTGAACTGTATGGTTTGAGGAATGGTTTGATATTTATTAATCACCCCGATTGCCGTGCATCCTACCCCGGTAGTTTGATAGTCGAAATTGAATGTTACACCATCTGATTTGATCAATTGATAGTTGTATTTTGCCTTTGACAAATTTTCGGTGCTGTAATTATAGCAATTGAAATTGAATGGTTTAGCTGCCGAAAATTCAATTCCGATTCCTTCAGCATTTGTCAGTCGCACATAGCGGTTGTCGGTGCGCAAGCCACAATCCTGAGGAATCAAATACGGTACAAACATCGCATCAACTGTCGACTGATAAAGCCCAACACGGTAGCCAGTTTTGCGGTCGGGATAATTCTCCTGTGGCCCACGTCCAAACCATTCTACATTTTGTATTTGGTCATCGAAAACCCATTTTGTCCCGATGCGTGGCAACGACATGGGCATTCTTCCATTCGGATTAATCGTGTGCTGTAAACTAATTTCACCGTCGGGCATAATCGTATAAATCATCTCATTTTCGAAGCCTGCACTGCCGCCATTTCCAAAAAGAGCAATTTCACGAATACTGACAATTACATTTTCATCCTTATTCTCAACCCGTAATGATTCAAGTTTTGACTTCATATTATCCAGACCAATGGAATACCATGCAGTGGCAACCATCCTTCCGTAGCCCTCGGTTCTAGGAGATACATTAACCGAATAAAAGGTCCAGTCGTCCAGTTCGTTCGCCACCGGGGCACGCCAAACATTGAGTTGCGCTCCCTGTTTCAGCAATTCTGTACCCATGTATTTCATGGAGTATAATTGTCCATCGGCTTTATTAAAGGTATAATCGAAATTTACTCCGGATACAACCAAATGTTGCTCATTATCTGGTACTTTTAAAGGATTGGTCTGATTCTCTGCCAATTTTTTATCGGCAGGAACAATCCATGGCATTTCCAATTGATCCCAATACAGTTCAAAACCCTTCGGCGCCCATTGTGTAGCTTCTTTCGAATGAAAACTAACTGATGCCAAATAGTTTGCACCATCTTTGAGCTGAGGCTTTGGGATAGGAAGAACGTAGGTTTTTTTGGCTTCTGATTCGACATC
>JAQIBQ010000157.1 GCA_027859005.1 Prolixibacteraceae bacterium
TGCACTTCGGCACTTTTAGCAAATACCATTAATCCCGAAGTTTCACGATCTAAACGGTGAACAATAAAAATCTTATTCGAAGGATCACTTCGTTTTACGTGTTGGCTCAAAAAATTGTAAGCCGTATGTTTCTTCTCACTTTCATTGCCCATTGATAATATACCTGCATGCTTGTCAATAACAATAAGGTACTCATCTTCAAAAATGATGGAGAAACCACTCAAGTTTACAACTTCGGCTGCTCGCTCTCCTTTAATTTTTAATTCGTCGCCCGGATGTAACAAAAAATTAAATTGACTGGTAATGCTTCCATTTACCTCAATTTGCTTTTTACTTAATAGAGTCTTAATATTTTGACGACTTTTGTGAGGCAGAGCTTCAATCAAAAACTTCATCAATTCAGTTTCTTTTTTAATCTCCAATAGAGCATCCTTTCTTGCAGAACTCCCTTTTTTACGAATTGGCTTATTCATTTTCAATAATTTCTTTTACTCGGCCTACTTCTCCTGTAGTTAAACGCACTTTAATACCATGCGGATGTTGGCCCGACTTGGTTAATAAGCTTTGCACTTCACCTTCAGTTAATTTACCAGTACGTTGGTCTTCCTTCAAAACGATACGTACTTCCATTCCTGGTTTAATGTTCTTTCGTTGCGTTCCATTCATATTGCAAAGATAACTTGCTTTTTGAGAATTCGCCTGTTTTGAATATCTGTTCTTTAGATTCAATTTATATTAGCAAAAAAGACTTATTTTAACCATATGTTCATTTCATTGAATGATTGCAGATTACAGAATCCTACCAGCACAGTAGGTAACAAACTGACACAATATCGCTTCTACACATCTAGATTATTCAATACTTTTGCGCTTTAATCATTATTTATTCATCGCATTAACAAAGCCGATCGGAATGAAGAGATCGATAATAATAGTAATAGGCGCAGTAATTATTGCATTGGTTTTAACAAATGTGCTTCACAAAGAGATTTATTATAATCTGAAACTGGAGAAGTTAAAACAAGAATATGCAATTAAACCAGTTGCATCGGTAGATCACAGTAAGTTTGATGTACTTCAAAAATCATTTGACACTCCACAAGAAGTAACAGAAACTTGCATCAGCTGTCATACCGAACGGCATAAAGAGGTAATGGCTTCTTCTCACTGGAATTGGGAGCGAGTTTCTTATGTAGAAGGAAGAGGAGTAACAGCTACAGGAAAGAAAAACGTACTAAACAATTTCTGTATCGGAGCTCAAACCAACGAACAATCGTGTGCTAAATGCCACATTGGTTACGGTATGTCAAACGATCATTTTGATTTTAACAATAAACGAAATGTAGATTGTATGGTTTGTCACGATAACAGTGATGAATACAAAAAAGGTGCTTCGATGGCTGGTTACCCCGATCGTTCAGTAAACCTTTCAAAGGTTGCACAAAGCGTTGGACAACCAAGCAAAACCAATTGTGGCAGTTGCCACTTTAACAGTGGTGGTGGCAACAATGTAAAACATGGCGACCTTGAGCAAGCCCTCTTAGCATGTTCGCGGGAGGTAGATGTACACATGGCAAGCAACGGTATGGACATGAGCTGCACCAATTGCCATACCGCAGAAAATCACAACATTAAAGGAAAGCTCTATTCTGTTTCCTCAACGAATACCAATAGGGCAACTTGTGAACAATGCCACACAAACACTCCTCATTTCGATCCCATTATTAATCGTCATAATGCAAAAGTTTCTTGTCAGGCTTGTCATATACCTGAATATGCAAAAGTAAATGCCACTAAAATGGAGTGGCATTGGTCCGATGCTGGAAGACTAAAGGATGGAAAACCTTATTCCGAAGAAGACGAAATGGGAAATCACAATTACCTATCGATTAAAGGTTCATTTAAGTGGGAAAAAAATGTTAAACCCGACTATGTATGGTTTAATGGAACTGCCGATCATTATGTACTAGGTGATACGATTAAATCAATCCCAGTTCAAATGAATACCTTATTTGGTTCTCATGATGATGGCGAATCAAAAATTATTCCTGTTAAAATTCACCGTGGTGATCAAATATACGATAAGGTATACAACACTTTAATTCAACCTCGACTTTATGGCCCCGAAAAAGGTGACAGTGCATTTTGGCAAGATTTTAACTGGGAAGAAGCTGCTGAAGCAGGTATGAAAAGGGTAGGGTTACCATACAGTGGTGAGTTTGGTTTTGTTGAAACTGAAATGTACTGGCCGGTTAACCACATGGTTTCAACAAAAGACAAAGCTGTAAGCTGTGCTGAGTGCCATACTCGAGAAGATGAAGGCCGTTTGGCTAAACTTACTGGATTTTATTTGCCCGGTAGAGATCATAACAAATGGCTCGATTGGGGTGGTATTTTTATGTTTTTAGCTTCAATTGCAGGGGTAACTATCCATACATTGATTCGTGTTTTTATGTCAATAAGAAATAAAAAATACGAAATGAAAATTATCGATTACGATTCAGAAAATTAATTCAAATGAAGAAAGTTTATATATATAAAGGTTTTGAACGCTTCTGGCATTGGACACAAGCTTCTCTAATTATCTTTCTGGCATTTACCGGATTCGAAGTACATGGAACATTCACCATACTTGGCTTTGAACACGCAGCTCGTTACCACCGTGTAGCATCGTGGATGCTCATTGCACTCATTGTATTTGCCATATTCTGGCATTTCGTTACGGGCGAATGGAGACAATACATTCCAACCACAAAGAAATTAAAAGAACAGATTTTGTATTATGCTTTTGGAATGTTTAAAGGTGGTCATCACCCAACTCAAAAAACACAATTGCGTAAACTCAATCCATTGCAGCGTATGGTTTATTTAGGGTTTAAATTATTTTTAGTTCCTGTAACCATTATCTCCGGTGTGTTTTACATGCTGCACAAAACAATTGATCAGAACAATGTAGTTGTAATTGAAAATATTCCATTAGAAGGAATTGCACTCTGGCATACTTTAGGTGCTTTTCTCCTAATTGTATTTCTGGTAATACATGTTTATATGACAACAACTGGACATACACCTACATCAAACATTAGAGCAATGATTACCGGTTATGAAGAGCTCGAAAATGAAGATGAGAATGAAGAAACAACAACTGGGGAAAAACCAAAAAGCAACCACATTCAAGAAGAAAAAAAATGAAGACAAAAGCTTACATGAATCCGTATTTAGCAGGGTTCTTATTAGGACTGCTGTTGTTAGCTACCATTTACATTACAGGACGAGGTTTGGGTGCAAGTGGTGCATTAAAAAGTGTGGTTATTCAAACGGTACAAACGTTAGCCCCTGAGCATGCACAAAACGGTCAATACTATAATGAATATAAAGCAAGTCATCCTGAAGGTCCAATGCGTAACTGGCTGGTATTTGAAGTAATTGGATTAGTTGTTGGTGCATTTTTTTCAGGTGTTATGTCGAACCGGGCTGGATTAAAATTCGAAAGAGGCCCACGAGCAACTAATACCGCTCGAATTATTGCAGCTATAGCCGGAGGATTTCTTTTTGGTTATGGATCGCAATTAGGACGAGGCTGCACTAGTGGTGCAGCTCTGAGCGGAATGGCAGTAATGTCGTTCGGAGGAATTATTACAATGATAGCCATCTTTGGTTCGGGCTATGCTTTGGCTTACTTTTTCAGAAAACTTTGGATAAAATAAATATTATGGCACCATTAGTACCTTATATAATATCAAATGAATTTAACTTGATTATAGCCTTAATTATTGGTTTTGGTTTTGGTTTTATTCTTGAACAAGCTGGTTTTTCATCAACCAAAAAACTGGTAGGTCTTTTTTACGGATACGACTTTACTGTATTACGTGTATTCTTTACTGCGGGTGTAACTGCAATGATTGGAGTAATCTTTTTTCATTACTTAGGAATACTAGATTTAAGTTTAATTTACGTAAATCCAACCTTCTTGCGTTCATCGTTAGTTGGAGGAGTTGTAATGGGAGCAGGATTTATTATTGGTGGATTTTGCCCAGGAACCAGCATTTGTGCTGCATCAATTGGCAAAATGAATGGAATGCTATTTATAGTAGGTGGTTTGTTAGGTGTTTTTGCTTTTACTGAGAGTTACCCGCTAATTGAGAAATTCTACAAAGCCGATTCAATGGGCCCTCTGACCATGTTCGATCAGTTTGGAATAAGCAGAAACCTATTTGCTTTATTGCTAACAGCAGTAGCAATTGCTGCATTTTATTTTACTTGGAAAATAGAGAAAAGAGTTCGCAAGAACAATAATTTCCATACACCTAAACTTTGGAAAACGAGGTACTCTTTTGCTGCTATTATTCCTTTTATCATTATTGCAATTGTTAGCTATACTCCCGATCATAATCAACGTGTTGAAAATAGAATTGCAGAAGCCAAACGACAACAAAAATGTGTATTCCACGAAATTAGTGCCGATAAAATGGCCTATCAAATTGTTGAACATCATTATGAATTGAATATAATTGATGTACGATCACCTGAAAAATTCAATGAATTTCATATTCCCTTGTCAATAAATATTCCATTAGAAGAAATACACGACAGAAAATGGGAACGAGTCTTTAAGCAAACAATTAAGAAAAATATTTTTTATGCCGACAACGACACCATTGTGAAAATGGCTTGTTTGAAAGCGAAACATGTTGGTAAATCGAAGAATTTTATTTTACGAGAATCAGCAGATGAGTTCAACAACATGTTCTTCTCTCCTATTGCTCCTGATTTGGCTCACTCGTCGAAACAACTTATAAACGAATATAATTTTAGGGTTAAAGCGGCTAAGGATATGCAAAGCCTAAACGAAGCCTTAAAAAACATTGGACAACCTGTTACAAAAGAAATAAAAGTTGCAAGTGGTGGATGTTAGTAAATTGCTATAAGAAATTTAATTGATAAAAGGCAGAGGAATAACAA
>JAQIBQ010000218.1 GCA_027859005.1 Prolixibacteraceae bacterium
CGTAACCCCGATAAAAATCCATCGTCGTTAACTTAAGGGTTGTAAAACTCGATAATTTTATCATTTACGTTAATTTTTATGTTTGTAAAAATATCGCAAACCGAAAAGTTACCGAAACGCAAAACAATGCATTTCAGAGCATTGCAACCATAATTGGGAGTAAATCGGGAGCACAACCAAATTTTACTTGCGCCACCTTATTGCCACCTCAGCATATACCATTTTATTGCGTTTACTTGCAGGAGGGTAAAATAAAAAACTCCTGTAAATGTGACACTTACAGGAGTTTGCTTTTGTATGCTTTTTGAAAAAGTGGAGCTGCCGGGAGTCGAACCCGGGTCCAAACGGGGAAACAACCCGCTTTCTACATGCTTAGCCTAGACTTGATTTTCGAATAGCAGCTGGATCAAGGCCACCGACCACTACCTTATCTTCTTAATTTCGGAAACAACCCGAAGTATGCAATTTCCTAGTTTACCATTTCGAGCGCCTCACTATCGGAAAGGGAGTAAACAGAACCATCCGGGAGACGTCTTGATCTAGCATCTAATGCCAGAAAGTGTTAATCTACTATAATTCGATTAAGCTGCAAGAGCAAAATTTTCTTCGCCAATTAAAATGTTGATCACTTAATTAAGGGCAAACGACCAAAACCCTGCATGCTTACACATTACCTCTACCCGCTGTCAATACCAGTCAGCCCCAGTAGACCTTAGAATCAATAAATATATGATTCAAAAGGACGACAAAAATACAAAATATTTAAAGCTTTTAAATGACTTTGTTCGTTAAAGTGAATTATTAAGTTCATTTTTTTTATTCCGACTTAGCTCATTTGAGCAACCAACTGTAAATAAGGCTGAAATACCTGTTCGCTTACCTTATTTGTTTCTAAATAAAAACGGATGGCTTTGTTCATAACCACATCAAAACTTCGATTTACTAGAGGGTGAATTGTTTTGTCGTTCAAAGGAAATGGGTTCTCATGGGTATAATCATAAGGAAAATCAATTACATCAACACGAATGGATGAATTCCTTTTTCTCCCTTTTAGGGTAGTAACAATTTTTTTTGACAACATCACCTTATCTTTTTCTAAAGCAAGTGCATAAATCAATTCGCCCCTTTCTGCCCAAATTGCCTTACGAGCTTTTCTACCTTTACGTTGAGCCAACATTGCATTAAACCCTTGCCAAATATTTTCAAAATCGGGTAATCCAGCTCCACTTAATTGTTCTAGAATCCGATTCAAAACTTTCTTCCTTTTTAGAGTCAGCAAACTACTAAAAGCGACACGATCCATTATGTAACGCGATTTACCCATCATACTATCGAAAGTAGGGCCTCCTGCAAAAAGAAACATTTTAGAGTTGCTTAACAATTTGCCAGGATTGCAAACAAACAAAATTTCAGCTAAAAATGCACCTATTGAATAGGCAAAGAAATCGAGTTTTGCTCCTTTTCCAAACAATTCGTGATCCCCCCCTTTAATTTGCTTTAACAATTGCCAAACGTCGTAATAACTTTGAATACCAGAATATACAAATTGTTGTGGATTGGCACCTAAGCGTACACTAAGTGCAGCATTCGCAAAAGTGCTTTCATTCTTTTTATAATTAGAAGTTCGTGATTGTACAACATTGCGCATTAAACGTGGATCACTCCAATTTTTTGGAGCTCGATTCATGTGGTAAGCTATGGGGAACAAAATAATAGGACGTTGAAGTTCATGTGCGAGAGTTCCCGCCCATGCCAAATACTTATCCCACGATTTCTCATTTAATCCGTGTAACAATAAAATTCCGTTTTCAAAAGAATTAATTCCCTTCGGTAAAATTACGGGATAAGTAAATTCAAAATTCGCAGGATTTTCTTGCTCTACAATCTCATGATGATACAAATCACCCTTCATTAATCCAGGCTTAATACTTTTCACTTTTAAATCTGATGAGAACTTGAAATGCTTAACACTTAATCCCAGGTTTTGATCCTCAATATCATTCCCATCGAAAAGAAGTTTCATTTTTTGCTGATAATTATTCATGTCGCTCATTAAATTCAGTTTAAAGAATTAAAGTTCAAATAAAGGCTACTTATTTAACACCTGAAAATTAATGAAGTACACATGCAAATAGAGGTACAAATGGAGATGTACGTGGGGTGATTTACGCTATATAGGGATGAAAATCATTTAAATAATTGATTAAATATCGAAATACGCTGACAGATAAAAAAGAAAATTGAATTGCTTCGAAATTGGCAAAAAAAATCCTCCGAGCTCCTGGGGATCCCCCTGAATCATCTCGACGAAGA
>JAQIBQ010000233.1 GCA_027859005.1 Prolixibacteraceae bacterium
TTTGCGTGGATTTCAAGCAGAAGTAGTTTATGGATTTCCAACTGGAGAATTTCTGTTATTCTTAAACGAAACAACTTCCGACGAAGCTTGTATCCCAACTCGTGGCGTACATTGGTTCGACGAAGGTCGTTATCAGCAAGCACAATTTCATACCTGGGATGCCAGTAATTTCATGATTCTAAGTTCATGGAAATATTGTTACGAAGGTGTTGGAAAAGTGAATGCCATAATTTATCAAGTTGATAAATCAGATTTAACCGAAGCGGAAAAAGATGTTGTGAAAGCAGAGTTGCGTGGTTTACGTGCCTATTTCTATTACATCCTACTTGACTATTTCGGTAATGTTCCAATTATTACCAGTTTTGAGAATTTAGAATTACCTGCGAACTCTCCCAGAGCCGATGTATATGCTTTTGTAGAATCAGAATTGCTAGAAGTGATAGATTTACTTCCAACTGAATTATTGTACGGTAGATTCACTCAAAATGTTGCCAATACTGTATTGGCCAGATTGTATTTGAATTCTGAAGTTTTTGTTGGTCAAGCACGTTGGCAAGACTGTATCGATGCTTGTGAAAAGGTGAAGGGACATTCCTTGGAATCAAACTATTTTGCAAATTTCTTAACCGTAAACGAAGGATCAATTGAGAATTTTTGGGCAATTCCGTACGACCACAAAGCAGGTACAACAGGTAATTTTATGGCATCGCTTTCGTTTCATTACAAGCAAAAACAAGCTGTTTCGGCAACGAAGAATTATAGCGATTGTGTAAATGGTATTTGTTTGCAACCGGGTACTTATTCATTGTTCGAAGAAGAAGATATTCGTCGTTTAGGTTTTCTTGAAGGTGATCAAATTGATAAGGCAACTGGTTCTGTTATTATAATGGATGAAGGAACTCCGCTTACTTATACCGAAGAAATTGGCGACTACACGAATGCGCTTTCAAACGAAGGTGTTCGTATTGCTAAGTATGAAATTAAAGAAGGTGAAGTTTGGGAACGAGATCACGACTTTGTGATCATGCGTTATGCCGAAGTGTTAATGATGAAAGCAGAATGTTTGTATCGTTTGGGTTCAACCGATCAGTCTCGTTCAATTATTGCTCAAGTTAGAGATCGGTCGAATGTTGATACTCCGGCAAGCATCGATCTTGACTTTATCAACGACGAGTTGAAACGAGAATTTACCATGGAAGGACGAAGAAGAACCGACAACATTCGTTTTGGAACTTTCTTTAAACCTTGGTGGAATAAAGAAGCTACTCCTGAGTACCGAGGTATATTCCCAATCCCGCAATACGAGCTAGATTTAAATAGTAACTTAGTACAAAACCCAGGCTATTAATTCGCAATATTAAATGGTTTTATAATGATTAATTTAGGTAAATCAGCACTTTTAATTGGAATTTCATTCCTTCTCATAAGTAATCTTGCTTGTGAGAAGGATGACGTTCTTATTATTTCAGAAGAATTTCAACTTACGAAGTTTGATGCAAAAAAAGTGCAAAAAAATAATTCAACATTAACTTTTGCGCATTTCATGCCTTGGTTTGTAAGTCCTGAAACAAACAATGGGAAATGGGGAATTCATTGGACCATGGCGAACAAAAATCCTGCAATTACATCAGCCGATGGTAAACGACAAATTGCATCCCATTATTATCCTTTAACCGGGCCGTATGCCTCCAGCGATAAGGATATTGTTGAGTACCAATTATTGTTGATGAAGTATGCAGGAATCGATGGTGTGTTAATTGATTGGTACGGTTCTACCGATGTAAACGATTATGGTTCGAATCGACTTAATAGCGAAGTACTGATTAATGCATTGAAAGGTGTTGGTTTAGATTATGCCATTGTGTATGAAGATAGAACCATTCCTGAAGTCGTGAAGAATAATGGATCAATTGATCGGATTGAAGCAGCTCAGAACGATATGCTTTACATGGAAGATGAATACTTTAGCGATCCGAATTACATTAAAATCAATGACGCTCCTTTGCTCTTAGTTTTTGGTCCCGAAGAATTTAAAAACTCATCTGATTGGGGAGAGGTTTTAGGTATTTTGAACGAAGAACCAACATTTGTGACCCTTAACTGGTCGTCGTCAAAAACGGAACCTTATTCAGTCGGTGAATACATTTGGGTTGATCAGGGCTCGCTCGATAGTAAATACAAGAACAAGGATAAATTCGATGTATTTATTGGAGGTGCTTATCCCGGATTTAACGATTATTATTCAGAAGGCGGTTGGGGAGAAGGCTACTTTGTAATTGACCATAACAATGGTGAAACTTTTAAAGCAAATTTGCAAAAGGCAAAACACGAAGCAGTTGATTACCTACAATTAATTACCTGGAACGATTATGGCGAAGGAACAATGATTGAACCTACTGAAGAATTTGAATTTGAAATGCTTGAGTGTGTTCAAGAGTTTGCTGAAGTAGAATATACAGTTAGTGATTTAGAAAAAATTTTCGATTTATATACGCTTCGTAAAGCAAACTCAAATTTGAAATTTCAAGAGCAATTAGACCAGGCTTTTTATTACCTAGTTTCGCTTCAAAATGAGAAAGCATTTGCAATTATCGACAGTTTAAATGTGAAATAGAGAAATGTGTAGTATGACAAAACTGGATAAAGTAAGCTATTTACTATCAAAAATAGCACCTGTAATTTTTGCCTTGTTGTTCTTTGCTTGTACTGAAGAAATTCCTGAGGTGCCTGATGGTGAAAAGGAAGAAGAGATTGAAGAAGAATTTTTACTAGTTCCATTCGATAAAGTACCCGATTTGAATAACATGGTAATGTACGAGGTAAATTTTATGGCCTTTGGTCCAAATTCCGATTTGGCAAGTGTGAAAAATAAACTCCCTTACATTAAAAACTTAGGTGTAAATGTTATTTGGTTAATGCCTATTAATCCAGAAGGAATTGAAAAAGGAGTTGATTCACCTTATTGTGTGCAAGACTATTTTGATGTGAACCCAGATTTAGGATCTGTTGATGAATTGATGGGTTTTGTTGCCGAGGCACATAAAATGGAAATGGCTGTTATAATCGATTGGGTTGCTAACCATACATCTTGGGATAATCCCTGGATCGATAACGACGATTGGTATGTTACCAACGATAATGGAGTAATAATTATCCCGCCCGGTACCAATTGGCAAGACGTAGCCGAATTGAATTTCGATAACCAGGAAATGCGTTTAGAAATGATTAAGGCAATGAAATTTTGGGTTGAAACGTGTAATGTTGACGGCTTCCGTTGCGATGCGGTCGATTTTGTTCCTTATAATTTCTGGAAACAGGCGATCGATTCTTTAACAGCAATGGAAGATAGAAATCTTATTTTATTGGCTGAAAGTGGTCAAACAAATAGTTTGAAAGCAGGTTTTCAAATGCTGTATGCTTGGGATTATCAATCGAAATTGAAAAGCATTTTCAGTAGCCAAGGAAAAGCATCATCAATTTTTACGACTAATACTTCTGAAAAAGCAAATGTTGGCGAAGGCAAAGCTCGTTTACGATACATTACCAATCACGATATTTGTGGATGGGAAGAGTCGCCTGTGAAATCATTTTTAAGTGCACAAGGTTCATTAGCAGCCTTTGTTGCCACACTTATGATGGGAGAGGTTCCGCTTATTTATACTGGTCAAGAAATTGGCTATCCCAACACCATTTCTTTTTTTAACCCAAATCCAATAACATGGGACATTAATCCCGAAATATACCAAGCTTATCAACAGAGTATACAAATCAAATTGTTGAATACTCAGCTTGTTCAAGCTCCAACTGTAATGCTTCAAAATGATGATGTTATTGCATTTACAAAAAAGGTAGGGAATGAGAAATTGCTGGTGTTGGTTAATACTCGTTCTACAAAAGTTAATTTTCTACTACCTGACGATCTCGCACAGTCTAGTTGGGAAAACTTACTCGAGAATAAAACAATAACGTTAAACAGTTCAATTGAACTCGACGCTTTTAATTACTTTATTCTGAAACAATAAAGCCAAAACAATGAAGAAAATAGGATATAAAATAGCAATAACATTTATCGTTAGCCTTCTTTTTACAAGTTGTGCAGCGTTTACCGATAATTCTTATCATGTTTCATCTCCCGATGGAATGTTGAAATTTGAGGTTTATACCAGTCAGGGACAGTTGTATTATAAAGTGAACGATGGTGAGACCGAAGTGTTTCAGGAATCTAAATTAGGATTGAAATTCAAAAACCACTCACCCTTAGGTGAAAAGTTAGAGGTAATTTCAAGCAGCAATCAATCGAACAATACAACCTGGGAACAACCTTGGGGCGAAAAACGATTAATTGAAGATCGGTACGAAGAATTATTGCTTGAGTTGCAAGAAACAAATGGTGATAATAAAAAATTAAACCTACGAGTTAGAGTGTATAACGACGGTTTTGGTTTTCGCTATGAAGTACCCGAACAAGCTGGTATTTCAGAATTAATTATTACCGACGAAATTACCGAATTCAAATTACCTACTGTTGATAAAGCTTGGTGGACAGCCATTTATTCAGAAGAATATTACGAAGCAATAACTCAATTTACGCCAGTAAATGAAATGGATACTGTTTGTTTGCCGCTTACTATTGAAACGCAAAGTGGAAAATACTTGGCTATACACGAAGCCAATTTAACCAACTATGCAGCAATGAATTTATATTGTGCCGATTCAAGCACTTTAAGCTGCGATTTAACACCTTGGAGTACGGGTGAAAAAGTATTTACAAATGTTCCTTTTGTATCTCCTTGGCGTATGGTAATTGTTGCCGATAAGCCAGGCGATTTAATCACTTCGTATTTAGAATTGAATTTGAATGAACCCTGTAAAATAGAAGATACATCGTGGATTGAAACAGGAAAGTACATAGGTATTTGGTGGGGAATGCACAATGGAACTTACACCTGGCACATGGGTGAAAAACATGGCGCTACAACAAAAAATACAAAAATGTATATCGATTTTGCAGCCAAGCACAATTTTAAAGGAGTATTGGTTGAAGGATGGAATTACGGCTGGGGAAACGACTGGACGAAAGAAGGTGACAAATTTCAGTTTACTACTCCTTATCCCGATTTCGACATTGAATACCTAAGCGATTATGCCTTAAAAAAAGGCGTACGTCTAATTGGACATCACGAAACCGGAGGTGCAACTCAAAACTACGAGCAGCAAATGGAAGAGGCTTTTGCAATGTATAATAAGCTAGGAATTCGTTCGGTTAAAACCGGCTATGTTGGAAGCAGGCTCAATGGAAAAGAACGCCATAGTAGCCAATATGGAATTCGACATTTTCGGAAAGTTATTGAATGCGCTGCTAAATATCAGATTTCAATTGATAACCATGAACCTGCAATGCCTTCAGGTTTGCGCAGAACCTATCCAAACTTATTGTCGCAAGAAGGTGTGCGAGGTCAAGAATACAATGCATGGTCGCCCGATGGCGGAAATAAGCCTGAGCATCTAACCATTATTCCTTTTACAAGAGGACTAGCAGGACCAATTGATTTTACACCTGGAATTTTCAATTTCGAAAATCCAGTTAATCCGGGAACAAGAGTACAAACTACTATTGCTAAACAATTGGCCTTGTATGTAGTAATTTATAGCCCTGTACAAATGGCAGCCGATTTAATTGAAAACTACGAAGGGAATCCAGCATTGAAATTCATTGAAGATGTTCCAGTGAATTGGGATATTACCAAAGTTTTGGATGCTAAAATTGGCGATTTCATAACTGTTGTTCGTAAGGATAGAGATTCGAACGAATGGTATTTAGGTAGTATTACCGATGAAAACAGCCGCTTTATTACAGTTGATTTAGACTTTTTAGATAAAGACACAAATTACCGCGCAGAGATTTACCGCGATGGCGACGATGCCAGTTGGGAATCGAACCCAACAGCGATTAAAATAGAAACTAGCACTGTTACTAAAACCGACCAGTTGATGTTTAGATTGGCAACAAGTGGAGGTGTGGCAGTTCGCTTTGTTCCAATAATGGATTAATTAGTTGAATTAGAAGTTAGTTGAAAAGGACTGTTTTTTTTTTTTAACGGTCCTTTTTTTTTACAAGCAGGTGGTTAAATTGAAACTCACTTTTGGGAAAGACATAAGCATATAAAGGAATTGCTAGAACAAGAAGGACTTATTTAAAAGTGTTTTTATATTTTTTAACTATTGGATGAATTTTTAAACTTTAGTTTAAAAAGAAAACCCCTGTTTTCAAACAGGATTAAATTCATCAGGCTTTAGCCTGATACCATTCAACCCACGGAATTTATTCCGTGGTGGTTGAGTTTGTTAGAACGAATGTAGCATGCTCAAATTTATCAAGGTATTTCTGTTTACTAATTATCTATTTTTTATGAATTTGAATATTTGTAAGATATTAGACCTGAGATGAATATAGTCGATGTCAAATATGTTAATCCAATTAATAACAGTCTTTTTGCCTCTGCATTAAAAATTGGGAATTCATTAATTTCAGACGCTAGTGCTAATGATAGAAATATACAAGTCAAAATCAAAAGGATTGGAATAAGTAGTCCAATGATTCGGTTTCTAATAATGATTTGAAGAATCAAAATTAATACTAAGCCAATGGCGATAGGATTTATTATACTTCCAGCAGAAGACCAGTAAAAAATAACTGCTGCAATCAATAAGTATTCGGGTAGTCTGAATAAAATTTGTTTAGCCTTTTTCATTTGATTGTTAATCTTTGATAGAGCTCTTACGTTTTTTCAAACGTTAAAGATTTGTTTTTAGTATGAACAAAAAAATCGAATAAATTCTTGCAACTCATTTTGAAAGGCATTTATAACTTATGCTTTCAATGTGATTTGAACCATGAAAAAACTACAGTATTGATGAACGATTTTACGGCAGGAGGTTAAGGAGATTTTAAAGAGTCACTATTCATGACTTCACAAAAGGTGAAGCTTTGAGTATAAGAAAATTGTAGCGATTTCTTTTGAAAAAAGAATGAATTATTTTATTAAACAGGTAACTCTTTTTCTACTATTTTTAAATTTTAGTACTTGTTATTTTTTCTTTGTTTTTTGAAGTTTTTTATCATTTTCCCAAAGTCTTTGTCTTTCTTTTTCCTTTCCAATGCATCTGATTCAAAATGTATTTTTTCTTTCTCTAGTTTCCTGAAATTAGTATACGAATCGCTATCAATTTCACCGTTTTCAAGTGCTTCGAGAACTGCGCAACCTTGCTCGTGCATATGTGTGCAATTTCCGAATAGGCAATGTTGAGCATATTCTAGAATTGAATCGAAAGTCATTTCTAAACCACTTGCTGTATCGGCAATGCCTACTTCGCGCATGCCAGGGTTGTCTATTACGATTCCTCCACTTTCCAATACAATTAATTCACGATGACTGGTAACGTGTTTCCCTTTGTTTACGCTGGTACTTATGGCGCCGGTTTTCATCTGTTGTTCACCCGAAAGATGATTTAAAAGTGTAGATTTCCCAACTCCCGATGATCCAAGCAAACAATAGGTTTTTCCTTCTTTAAGCACTGATTTTACTGGATCGTATCCCGACGTAAATTCGCTAACTGTAAGAATTGTTAGCTCTTTAATTCTTTGATTAACTTGTTCTATTATAGCATCTAGTTCGATTTTTGTAATCAAGTCTATTTTGCTAAGAACCAGTATTGCTTCAATTTTTGATGCATTACATAGGGTTAAATACCTTTCCAAACGGTTAATATTGAAATCTCTATCAACCGCCTGCACTAGTAATGCACAATCGATATTTGATGCAATAATTTGAACTTGTCCTGTTTTTCCTACTGCTTGTCTTTCAAGTATTGTTTTGCGTGGATAAATTGCATGAATTATTGCTTTTCCTTGGTCGTATTCCGAGAAAGCAACCCAATCGCCAACCGCAGGAAAATCAGATCGGCTTTCAGCAGTAAACCTTAAGTTGCCAATTAGTTCAGCATCAAACTCGTTGGTAGGTGTTTTTACAACGTACCTGTCTTTATGCTCTAAGCTAATCCGTCCTACTTCGAAATCGGATAAGTTGTTCTCAGTCCTATATTTTTCTTGGGCGTTGGTATATCCTAGTTTAGAATATTTCATTCTTTGGTTTTTCTAATATATAATTTAGTTTTTCAGTGGCTAAATTAGTAAAAAGCTTTTGTTTTGGAAACAAAGCATATTTGTAATCTAAATATTTATAAATTCATGTAGTTAGTATTGATGTAAGCTTCAGTTATATTTTCAGATTTTAAAATAATAGGAGTGGTACTAAGGTTTATTAATTGTTAGAATAAGTAAAGGAAGATATATTGGTCTTTGTGAGTTGTGTCAAGGTATTGGATGCTATGTTACCGAGGGATTGTTTTTTTTAATCGGACGCTAGTGATTTTTTTTAATTTGGACTGCGCATTTAGAACATGGGGAATGAAATTGTCACTTCACACATCAATCGATGCTTTAATAGTATGAAAAAAGAAGGAGACAATTGATTGGCTTGATTTGGCTTCCGATCTCTGTACCTGTACAGGTATTGACTAGAGAATGAGCGAGAAACGGCTGCTCGCATAGCACTGAAACCACTGTTGCATTTATAAAATATGCACAGCAATTTATTGTTTCTCATAGCTTTATATCAATTTCTATTTTGGGATTAAACTCTAAAAAGTAATTAGTCCCAAAATGAATATTTAAGGGCATAATATTTATTGAAGTCCTTTTATTTTGTGAATTTATTCTAAATCCTCCTCCTAAATAACCTCCAAAATGATAATCGTTGACATATTCCGATATCGGCTTCTCAGAAGAATAATCTGGGCGTCCACCTGTACCTTTTATGCCTCTCGAATTATTTATTAATCCACCACATCCAACTACGATGGAAAATGACTCTATTTTAATTAAGTCATAGTACAAATTTACCTCTAAGTTTAACGAATTAAAATATTGATCTCTTGCATCAAGAGGCAAAAATTTTGAACTGTATTGTCCTATACTAAAATTCGGATTAAACCTCAATCGATCTTTCCAAATTTCTTTTTGATATCCCATTGTATAAACCAACCCACTTCCGTCAGTATTGTTGCCCATATGTACACCTAATCCAAATCCAAGTTTAATACTATTCTTTGAATAATCTTGTCCGAATGAATTATTAAAACTCATTGTGATAA
>JAQIBQ010000264.1 GCA_027859005.1 Prolixibacteraceae bacterium
TTATAGTTTGGTTAATTTGGATTTGGTGGTTCTAAAATAGAAAAAGTTAAATTTAAAGTCTATCAATTTCAGATCTTTTAATGATGGTTCTTCCACCAATCTTAATTGTTTTAATAGTACCGATTTTCATGAGGCGATAAAATGTTCGTTCACTTATTCCAAGTAGGGTATAGGCATCTTTAATCGAAAGAAATTCCTTTTGTTTTATAACCTCAAGGCCAAGATCTTGTGTTTTTAAAACCTTCTCTTTATTGGTTTTTTCAATGGACAAATCAATTTTATTCTCTTTTAATCTTTGCTTGTATGATCGCGAGGCACAAGAATGTCCGCAAAATCGTGTAACCGTAGTTTTAGCAATAAATTTCTCATTACAAAACTCACATATTTTTAAAATTTCAATGTTACTACTCATGTCTCCAACTGTCTTTTAATGCTATATACTGCCTATTGCTGTCAAATACTGCCATAATATCACCCTTAAATTATTCAGGGCAACAAAAAATCAATTTGGGCAACAAATGGGCAACAAATATAGCGAAAATATCTGCAAATCCAAGAAGTATAAAAGTAGTTAAAGTATTGAATTATAAGCTCATGAAGAACATGTGAAAAGATATCTATTTGCCGATACAGAAATTCTTGAAAATATTTCCTAAAACTTCTTCGGTGCTTATATCGCCAGTTATTTCACCTAAATAATGAAGGCATTCTCGTATGTCTTGAGATAGGAAATCTCCTGAAATTTCGTTTTGCAATCCTACTAGAACTCTTGTTATGGCAGTTTCTGCATTGCGTAAAGATTCGTAATGACGGGCATTGGTTATTAAAACATCGTTTTGAGAATAACTATTATCCTGAACAGAATCAATTAAAAATTTGATTAATTGATCTAGATTTGTTTTATGCTTTGCAGCTAATTGAAATGTTGGTAATTCCATGGCATCGCCCATTTGTACCAATTCATCAATCATTTCATTATTGGCTATATCAATTTTATTAATAATTAAAGCCGAATGCTTTTCGTGTAACTTTTCACTCATTCGAGTTAAGAACATTATAATTTCATTGAAGGAACTGTCTGCATCAATTAGAGTTAATACAATATCTGCTTGTTCAATCTTATCAAAAGTTCTTTCAATGCCAATTGTTTCAATTGTATCGCTTGTTGTTCTTATGCCGGCTGTATCTATAAATCTAAATTGTATTCCTCCAATTATTACAACATCTTCAATTACATCGCGAGTAGTACCAGCAATATCAGATACAATAGCCTTCTCTTCTTTGAGAAGAGCATTAAGTAAGGTTGATTTGCCCACATTCGCATCGCCTATAATTGCAACAGGGATACCATTTTTGAGCGCATTTCCATATCTAAAAGAATCTGCTAATTTTTTGATAGTGGAATGTATATTTGTGCTTAATGATGAGAGTTCTTTACGGTTTGCAAATTCAACATCTTCTTCACTAAAATCTAATTCTAATTCAACCAAGGAAGTGAAGGTCAGTAACTGGTTTCGTAATGATTTTATTTCGGTTGAAACACCACCACGCATTTGTTTCAACGCAATGCCATGTGATGCTTTCGATGAAGATGAAATTAAATCAGCAACCGCTTCGGCTTGCGATAAATCCATTTTCCCATTTAAAAAAGCACGTTGAGTAAATTCACCCGGTTTAGCAATTCTACAACCATGTTCAATTAAAAGTTGTAATAATGTTTGTTGGATATAGACAGAACCATGGCATGAAATTTCAACAATATCTTCGCCTGTAAAAGAATGTGGAGCTTTAAATAAAGCCACAATAACTTCGTCAATTATTTCATTATTAGATAAAATTGATCCATAATGCAGTGTATTTGGATCTTGATTAACTATCTGTTTATTTTTATCAGGAAATTGGAAAATTGAATCTGTAATTGCCAACGCTTCAGAGCCAGATAGTCTTATTACCGCAATAGCTCCCATTCCTGGAGAAGTACTAATTGCACAAATAGTGTTTTGATCAATCATCAGTTTTTCAAATGCTTAAAGTAAATTAATGGTAATTCTTTGATTTTATATTCTTGATGTAAAAACCATGTCGTTAATAATCGTTCCGATAGAAATCCAAAAAGTCGTTGTTGGTAATCTGTATATTCGTTTAAATCTATTTTTTCTTCAAATGAATCTAAGATAGAAAATAACCAAGTAGCCATTTGTTCAAAATCATTCTTTTTCATAATAAACATATTATTTGCGAACAACGACTTTTGATTTAAAACCTGAATAAATGTGTTTTCAAAATCAGGGAATTTTTCATGTATTTTTGTTTTCAATAATTCGATATCTTCAATCGAATGATATCGTTTATAATGTTTTTCAACCGTATATTTTAATTTTCTTCGCTGGGGTAAAATTACATCATGAACTAGCATAATTTTTTCCAATTCAGAAGTAGTTAGAATTTTATCCTTCCACGTCTTAGTATTAGATGTATATATTAACCCTTGCCTTTTTCTTCGTAATCCAACAATGTAAAACAATCTTTGTTTTATCCGATAGCTCAGTGGGAGAGAAGATGCAGTAAAGAAACGTCGATAATGCGAGGTGCCAATAATCGAAGTTGCTTTATTATTCTTCCATATCCAATAAATTCCTGTTAGCTCACTTTAATATTTGTTCTTTTCTGAAATTGATAT
>JAQIBQ010000153.1 GCA_027859005.1 Prolixibacteraceae bacterium
ACAATGAAAGGCTTAGCAATCATGTCTAATAACTCAGCAGACTTTGCTGATGGCGAAGGTCGTCGTTATTGGTCAGACAAAGCCGATTTTGGAGGAACTACAACACTACAAGTTTCAAATTCGAAATATTCTCAACTAACAACATCTAACACTGTAAGCTATAATACTTATTTAATGGATGTTCACAGTATTCGTGTTCTTGTTGGTCAGGAAGCAACAGATTATAATTACAACTCTTATTATATTTCTTCTCCAAATGTAGACCCTGCTATCCCGTTCCCAAATACAGCTTCATCTGACGAAGATGATGCAGATTTTCTTGTTGAGCGTTGGACAATGTTGTCTTTCTTTGGAAACTTGGAATACAATTACAACAGTAAGTATTACTTAAAAGCAAGTATTCGTAGGGATGGTAGTTCTGTTTTTGGTGAAAACAACCGATGGGGTGATTTCTATTCTGTAGGTGCTTCGTGGAATGCTCACGAAGAAAGTTTCATTCAATCAGTTGATGCTATTAACACCTTGAAACTTCGTGCAAGTTACGGTGTAAACGGTAACAACAACATTGGCACCTATGAACATTGGGGTGTTTACAGCTCAACACAATACAATGGTGTTGTTGGAATGGCTCCTGAACAACCAGCAAACCCTGATTTAACATGGGAAGTGAATACCGCTTCAAACATTGGTTTAGACTTTGGATTATTCGATAGAGTGAGTGGTAGTTTTGAATATTATTACCGTATTACTACTGACATGTTGTTGAATACCAATATTTCAAGAACTTCTGGATTCTCTACTTTACGTAAAAACATTGGTTCACTTTCAAATACTGGTTGGGAAGCATTGATTAATTACGATGTAACTACTGGAGGAGAATTTGAATGGACCATTGGTGCTAATATTGCTCACAACAAAAGTGAGATTCTTGATTTAGGTGCAGAAGAAGAATTTATCAATGCAGACAATAGTAGACTTTTACACCGTGTAGGTGAGTCATTGTATCAATTTTATTTGTACGATTATGCTGGTGTTAACCCGGTAAATGGGGAAGCATTATGGTATACTGCTGAAGGTGAAGACAATGAAAGAGGCCCTATTACAAACCTTTATTCCGATGCTAGAAGATATTTAGCTGGAAGTCCAGAACCTGATTTTATTGGTGGTATTAATACCGATTTAAGTTGGAAAGGCATATCTCTATCAATTGCATTGGAGTACAAATTAGGTGCTGAAGTATTAATTGAGGAAAACCGATATGTTAACGGCGACGGATACATGTGGGGAATCAATCAATCCACTACTGCTCTTGATTACTGGAAAAAACCCGGTGACATTACTCGTAATCCTAAACCAATTGCTAGTAACACTACAAGTTCTAATGGATATCGTAGCTCACGTTGGATGTATAACGGAGATTACTTAAGATTGAAAAACATTACATTATCCTATTCATTACCTAAAAAACTGGTCAACAAAATGAAAATGGAAAATTTAAGAATATACGGTTCTGCTATTAACGCTTATACTTTCCATGATGTTGATTTCTGGGATCCTGAACGTGGTGTTCAAGGTACCGGTTTTGGTATTTATCCTCAAACAAAGAGTTTTGTTGTTGGATTGGATATTAAATTCTAAAACTTTTAAATTATAGAATAATGAATAGATATAAAAACATTTCAATTATAGGATTGCTTTTCTTGGTAGCATTCACATCATGTGAAGATTTTCTGTACCAAGCACCAAAGCTTTCACAAACCAACGAATTGACCTTATCAACGTTCGATGGTATCGATAAATCTGTAGCTGGAGCCTACTCTCCACTGTATTCTTCCAATTGGTATGGACGTGGATTTGTAGTAACAGCTGACCTTAAAGGTGGAAACGCTAAATTAAGCCCCATCTCATCAGGACGTTTTACTTCTGAGTATTTGTGGAACAACTTACCAGATGCGACTTCGAACCTTTGGGCTACTGCTTATATAACTATCGCCCGTGCAAACAATGCTCTTGAAGCCATAGAAGCATTGGATGAAACAGGTATTACTGAAGATCAAATTAATGAATTGAAAGGTGAATGTTATTTCTTAAGAGCATTAGCTTATCACGATTTAGTTCGTTTCTACTCACATCAATACAATTCTGGAGTCGATGGATTAGGAGTTCCCGTTGTTTTGATTACAGAAATTGGTACTCCATCCCGTAATACTATTGGTGAAGTATATACACAAATAGTAAGCGATCTTAAAGAAGCTGAAACATTGTTAGGTCCTGCCGTTAGTAGAACTGCTACCGACACAAAAGCTTATGCAAGCAACACAGCAGCACAAGCATTACTATCAAGAGTTTACCTTTACATGGAAGATTGGCAAAATGCTGCCGACTATGCCTCTAAAGTAATTAACTCAGGAACTTATTCAATGTATACCGCTACTGACTTTGCAACTACTGCCGATGGTGGTATTTGGGGAGCTGAAGTAGGTGGTGCAGAAACCATTTTTGAAGTTTATGGCTCAGAAGGTAACTCTTATCATGCTAATTGGGACGTAATTTCATTCATCATGTCTCCTGATGGATACGGTGATGTAGGTGCTTCTAACGATTTAATAAGCTTATACGAAGCAGGTGATGTTAGAGCAAATTTATTTGTAAATACAACTGAGTTTCCTAATGATTTCTGGAGTTTGAAATACCCAGGAAAAGATGGAAACTTACGTGAAGACAACATCTCAGTTTTACGTTTATCTGAAATGTATTTAACAAGAGCAGAAGCAATAAGTGAAGGTGCTTCCGTTTCAGGCATTGGTGCAGTCGATGATATTAACATGATAAGAACCAACCGTGGTCTTGCTGCTATTTCATCAGTAAATACAAACGATATCCTAATTGAACGTCGAAAAGAACTTTGTTTCGAAGGACATCAGTTATTCGATTTAGCGCGCACAAAAAGAAGTCTTACTCGCACCGATTACGATGGTGCGGTAAACAAAGATATTACATTCCCTGATCACCGTTGGGCAATGCCAATACCTAAGGCTGAAATTGATGCGAACGAAAATATGGTTCAAAACGATGGTTATTAATCAAAAAATACGAACAGAAATGAAAAAAATAGTATATATAT
>JAQIBQ010000362.1 GCA_027859005.1 Prolixibacteraceae bacterium
AAATGTAATTAAAAAATGAAAAAGTTTTTGTTTATTATGATAGCTGTTTCTATGCTTTTTGCTTGTGAAAACGAGACAGAGTTTGAAGAAGAAATAGTAGCTAGTGATTTTGTTTCTGAAGTTGAAGTCGTTAATGGAGTGCTCTGTTTTGATTCAAGGAGTTCGATTGACGAACTACAGAAAAGTATTGGTAGTCAGACTTTTGATGAATTGAGTGTTTGGGAAGATGAAATTGGCTTTAATTCAATTGAAAAAAGAAGTGCCGAGTTGATGGATGAAATAGAATGCAGGGCAGATCAATTTGTATCAAATGGTTATACCCAGCAAGAAGTATTAGCTAAATATGACTCTGGAGAACTCGAAGAGCTAACGTCAGATATTCAAGCCGAGATTGAAAGGCTTAAATTGGATTATACTAAAGATGAAAATGGTATTCGTTTGATGAGAAATCCATTGAGAACTCAATACTCTTTAAGGTTTATGAACGAAAATTACGAAATTGTAATTGCTGATACCTTATACCAATATTCTGAAGATAAAATTGAGATGTATCCTAATTTTTCAGAAAAACTTTCAGGAATAACGGTTGATCCGATACTAATACAACGGTCTATTATTAAAAGTGACAAAACATTAAAGTCTCTCGATCAAACATCATCAAAACAACTGTGTTATGATACCGAAGTGGAGGGAGATGGAAGTCATAAACTAGAGGCTTCTTTTGTTGTAGAAAGACGAATTTATCAAGAGCCATATTGTACTTCAGACTGTGTGAAAACTACGGCAAGTGCAAATATCTATTATCAAGGATATTGGCACAACTGGTTTGGCTGGCATGCTGGTACTTATAATGTTACTGTTACAGGTACATTTGATTCTCAATATTATACTGAGACCGGAGGTTATAGTCCAACTATCAATAATGTTATAGGGTTATATTCTCAAACGTCTAGTCCGGTAAAAATGCTTGAGACAGATGTAGTAATAAATGCCGATTACAGATGGTTCAGATTTGGTAATGTCGATTGCTTTTGGGTTGCGATGGGAGGTGATTGGGGCTGTTCTTTTTTACAACAAAACGGAACTGATGGCTCAGAGGAAGAATATGGTTTTTCCAGCAGTGTTTGGTTATGGAATACTACCTATTAAGTAATTGAATTGGATTATTGCAACCTTTATCAAAAACTACATCTACTTAATATCTACTTAATTTATTTGATATGAAGAATGCTTTTTTCGCTTTATTTGTCATTGTCGTCATTTCTTTATCGTCGTGCATCGAAACGGTTACAGTTGATAGTGTACAGCCGACAAATATCCTAGTTGTAAATTGTTTGATTTCGCCTGATACGGTATTCTCGTGTAACGTGTCAAGTATTTATGCTGTTAACGATTCATCTGATCATTACGTGACTAACGCAACGGTTGATATATACAATAACGAAACCGATAAATTGGTTTGTGAATTGCAACACGATTCTGCTGGTGTTTACGTGGCAGAAAATGTAGCACCTGCCGAAGGTATAACTTATCGTATTGAGGTTAGTGTCGATAATTATCCGATTGTAACTGGTACTACAACTATTCCGAGGAAGCAGGAGGCCAATAATGTAGGTATTGTTCAATATGCAGGGTATGAATCGCCGCCTAATTCCGATTACAGCGAATTACGTTTTACTGTTGATGACCAGTACGTGGAAGCAAATTATTATGAGGCTGTTTTTTCAGTATTTATCAGCTCAAATAAGGATTATTTGATGGAAGGTAATCGTTATGTCGAAAAAATAACATTTAATGATTCTGTTTATCATATTTCGGATGCCAATGGTTTTTCAGATTTTACCCTTGTCGATGCGGTTATTCGAACCGAAGGGCTGATGGAATATAATCCATCCACTTTAGTTCTTTCTGATAATCTGTTTAATTACAGTGAACATTCCTTTTCAATACGCAGTAATGTGCTTAGCGGAAGTGCTTATTCTTTTGTTATGTATTCGCTGAACGAAGATTTATATAAATTTCGGTCTACACTTTTTCAACATCTATATGAACAGGGTGCAAAAGGAATTAGCCGGCTTGACGATCTGGCGGGACTTGATTTTTCAAGTAAAGCCATCGATGTTTATTCCAACCTGAGTGGTGGCTATGGTATTTTTGCCGGCTACACGACACAAATACTTTATTCAAAATTCGATATTGTAGAAATAAGAAATGTTATGGACTTAGTTTATTCTGAAGTCGAACAGAAATTAGATACTGTTTGGAGTGAGCCCTATTACGATAAACGAACTCATTACGATACTTTATTCGATGGCCGCACTATTTGTTTTTTGAACCAAACTACTAATCCTTATGAACAAGATTAAATTTAGCTTTTTTCTTTTGCTCTTTTTTACTGTCGTATCGCTTTTTGCACAAAAAATAACCATTAGCGGTTATGTGCTCGATGAAGAGAGTAGTGAACCAGTAATTGGCGCAAATCTGTACAATCCGGTAACCTTAAAAGGAACAACTACCAATAAGTTTGGTTTTTTTTCTTTTTCGATTTCTCCTGAAAACAAAATGGTGTTGGTTTCGTGTGTCGGTTATACTGCGGTTAGCCTAAAGGTAACTTCGGAGAGAGATACCGTAATTAATTTCATGTTGAAACCGGGTAGGGAGCTCGAAGAAGTTGATGTTTTTGGGAAAATATATCAAAATGTAGCAGTAGCGCCTGTTTCTCTTTCATCGAAACAAGTGAGCTTATTGCCGAACCTAACTGGTGAGGCCGACCTAATGAAAGCCTATCAGTACCTTCCCGGTATTGCACAGGGAGCTGAAGGCGATAACAGTCTTTATGTGCGTGGCGGAAGCCCCGATCAAAATTTAATTTTACTCGATGATGTGCCTTTGTATTACATTAACCACATTGGTGGTTTGGTTTCTGTTTTTGACGAGAATGCTGTTGCCAATATGTCGGTATATAAAGGTGGTTTTCCTGCGCGTTATGGAGGAAGGCTCTCTTCGGTAGTTGATGTAACCATGAAAAATGGCGATATGAAAAAACTGGGGGGCGAAGTTGCTGTAGGGGTTATCAGTTCAAAATTTTTCATTGAAGGGCCATTGCTGAAAAACAGGGCCTCGTTTATGTTGACAGCCCGAAAAAGCCTGACTGATTTATACCTGCGGCCAATTAGTTATTTTTCCACGGAAAAAATTGGATATCTAACTTATTCATTCTATGATGTCAATGGGAAAATAAATTACAGATTGAACGACAATAACCGTATTTATGCGAGTTTTTATAACGGCGCGGATAATGTTATTTCAAGCTTCAATTTTGATTCCGAAAATGATGACCTTGCTGTTTATTCAAGTAAAGAATACGACGATTGCACCTACGATGCCCACACTAAATACGGATGGGGGAACACCATGGGCTGTTTACGGTGGAATCATATCTACAGTAAGAAATTGTTCAGCAATGCCACATTGGCTATGACTCATTATTATTACACGAACTTGTCGAAAAACGAAATTACCATTGTTCAAACCAATGTGGTATCCGAAGCTTTCAAATACGATTACGACCTTGGGGTTACCGATAAGTTGCTTAAGCTCGATTACGACTATTACCCCGATAACAATCACCAAGTTAAATTTGGGGGGAAATTAAATCTGCACCGTTTTAATACTGGTTCGTTGCACCAACAATATAGTATCAACGAAGAAGCCTTAATCGATTCAACTGAATTGTATCGCGATTATGGCGAAGAAATTGATACGACCTATGGAAGTGAGAGGGTGAAAGCCATTGAAACAGCTGTTTATATTGAAGACGAAATGCAATTGTTTGATTGGTTAACTGCCAATGCGGGGGCACATTTGGTGAATTACAATTATAAAAACGAAAATTATTTTTCATTGCAACCACGTATAGCGATAAGGGCAGGTTTAGGAAACGGGTATTCAGTAAATGCATCGTTTGCCCAAATGAGGCAGTTTGTGCACATGCTAACAGGTAGTGATACCAGTACCCCAACCGACATTTGGGTGCCGGCAACAAGTGAAGCTCCTCCTGAAAAATCGATTCAATATACGCTGGGAATAGAAAAAACAATTCTATCAAAAGGTTATAAAGTGAGTGTTGAAGGGTTTTATAAAAAAATGGACGATTTAATCGATTATAAACTGGGCTATAGTTTGGTGAGTAGTACCGAACAATGGTACGATAAAATTGCAACCGGGGGGCGGGGAACTGCGTATGGTATTGAGTTTCTATTACAAAAAAAAACGGGAAAACTTACTGGGTGGTTTGGTTACACCTATTCACGTAACATGCGCCAATTTGCTGAGATTAATAATGGTGCTGAATATCCTTACGTTTACGACCGGCCACACGATTTATCGTTAGTGTTGAATTACAAACTGAAAAAGCACATTACCTTATCGGGCGTATGGGAATACCGATCCGGGCGTCGTATGACAATTGGAACCGCGGTTTATGATGCTAATGTAGTGCAAACCTCACAAAACCTGCCTGCTCATGATTATTCTTATTATCTGTGCTATAATACTAACCGTCATTCATTTATC
>JAQIBQ010000368.1 GCA_027859005.1 Prolixibacteraceae bacterium
ATCCTATTGATTTCTTATATCAATTATTTAACGATTAAAATTTTACAAAATGAAAAATATAATTCAAATTATTTGTGTTTTAGTTTTTCTTTTGCTGTCAGAAGTGCTTTTGGCAGAATCATATTACGATGAAATTTCATTACAAGGAAAATGGAAATTCTCCATAGGTGATGATATGCAATGGGCTGAAAAAAAATACGACGACACCAGTTGGGACAATATATATGTTCCTTCGCGCTGGGAAGAGCAAGGATATCAAGGATACAACGGATTTGCCTGGTATCGGAAGAATGTAGTAATACCCAAATCGTTTCAAAATAGAATCGTTTTTATTGAATTAGGTTACATTGATGATGTTGACGAAGTTTATTTCAATGGAGAATTAATAGGACGTTCAGGTTCATTTCCTCCTTTTTCAGAAACAGCTTATAATTCGTTTCGAAGATATTCAATTCCCAAGCATCTGATTAATATTAACGAAGACAATACTATTGCAGTCAGGGCATTCGATTCGCAGCTCGAAGGAGGCATTGTACGAGGTAATGTTCGTATTGTTGCTGCCGAAATAGCTATCGAACCTGATATTAATATGAATGGTCAATGGGATTTCAATACGGGTATAAAGCCTAATAATTCAGGACGAATATTGGTGCCAGGTAACTGGGAAAACCAAGGGTTTTTTAATTACGATGGCTTTGCTGTATATTATAAAACAGTGAATGTGTCTTCGCAATTAGCCAATCAAAAATTGATATTTATTGCAGGAAGAATAGACGATGATGATCAGTTATTTATTAATGGTAAGTTTATTGGAGAAACAGGAGATTTAAATGGTAATTACAATACTGACATGCACCTTGAATTTCGAAATTACTTTATTCCAGAAGGAGTAATCAAGTCGGGAAAAAACTACATCGAAATAAAAGTACTCGATAGAGGAGGAGAAGGTGGTATTCTCGAAGGAACAATTGGATTAATATCACAAAAGAATTTTATAAAATATTGGCGAATGAAACGCCAACGAAAATAGTGTTTCGAATTAGATTTGTTTCAGAAAGGGCTGACTCCAGCTTTCCATTTGATGTTACATCCAGAACTTGGAATTTGTTTCAGTGTAAAAGGTTGGCCCTTTATTTTTGCATCCAAGATATTCCTAATATCTTTTCCATTGTTAGGCTCCACGTTTTTGGGGCTTGAATCATCTATTTGTCCGTGATAAATTAGTTTCAAATCTCCATCGAAAACAAAAAAGTCAGGTGTACATGCTGCTTTATAGGCCTTTGCTATTTGTTGTGTTTCATCGTACAAATAGGGGAAATTAAAGTCATTCAATTCAGCTTGTTCTTTTAATGCCTTGGGTGAATCATCAGGAAATGCATCGGCATCGTTTGAGCTTATTGCAATAAAGGAAATGCCTTTTGATAAATAATCGTTAGCAAGTTTCGCAATACCTTTATTTATGTGTTTAACGTAAGGACAATGGTTGCATATAAACATAATAACAGTTGCTAATTCCGATTGCAATTGATCTAATGTATTCAATTCATCAGAAATAACGTTTAATAACTCAAATTTTGGAGCTTTGATACCCATTGGTAAGTTTGAAGAAAAAGTATGTACCATATTTCAATATTTTTATAATTTAGAACAAACCATACTTTAAGGAGTTCATTATAATTTTACCAGACACCAATGATAATTGATATAATTGGCAAAATAAATTTGAATTTTCGTTTTTTTATTAAATTTTTTAGACTGAATTTGCAACCCATAGTTGTAATGGCTGTCTTTTCCTTTAGCAATGAATATATAATGACACAAAAAATTGACTTATGAAACGAGCCATGAATAAACTATTCTTACTTGAGGATAATAAAGGAGGCGAGTTCCACATGTCACATATGAAAATTAAACTTTAGACAGATGAAAAAGCTTACTTTATTATCAGTATTTCTAGTTATAGCAGGAGTACTATTTGCTCAACAAACCATTAGTTTCAGCGATTACGCTGATGAAAAAAAGGAAACTAAAACAGAAGACGATGAGCAAGAAGTCCAAACCGTTATGAATTCTTTTGAATTAAAAAGAATTAGTGGTTTTGGTGGTCCCACAATGAGCTTTACTTCTATAAATGGCGAATTTGCTGTTCTTAACGGAGGTGGAGGAGGAATACTTATTAATAACTTCTTTTTTGGCGGATATGGCGAAGGTGTCTCAACTACCATGAGCTTTAATAATAGTAATAGTGTTGAATTAAAAGAATTTGGTCATGGAGGATTCTGGTTAGGTTATGAATTTGCACATGAAAAAATGATTCATCCTGTTGTAAGCACACGTTTAGGTTGGGGAAATGTTATTGGTTACGACAATAATAGTTATTTCAAAATACCAGTTTTTGTTGCTTCACCAGCAGTATCTATGGAAGTTAATTTCACTCGCTTTTTCAAAATGAATATTGGTGCAGAGTATAGGCAGACATTAGGTGCCAATACAGGTGGTTTGAAAAATAGTGACCTTTCAGGTTTAGGAGTTTTTACGAGTTTTATTTTTGGATGGTTTTGATTGAATAAAAAAATATAAATAGGAACTCCTGCTATAATTGTAGGAGTTTTTTTTTATTAAATAATCTTCAGTTACCTATAATAAATGCTTGTTTATCGGTAAGTCTTTTGATAAAAAGGCATGAATATTGATATTCACTCGTTCTTAATAAAACCACCAATTCATTTAGCCATGAAATCGTTACAATACAGTGAACCAAGAAAAATTGCCGTATACATGCAACAGGCTATACGACCAATCAGTAAACGTTACTATTATTCAAATTACGTTAACGAACTTCCATTAAATTCATCCGATAATATTCTTGAAATAGGATCAGGAATAGGAGCTATGGCTGAGCTTTTAGCTCAAAAAGTCCCTGATGGTCAGCTTACTTGTGTTGATGTTTCTGATAATTACATTAGTGTAGCTAGTCGTAATTTAAGAATATATTCAAATATTTTAATACAAAAAGGGCAGTTGAATAGCTTAAGATTAAAACAGCAATTATTTGATTCAATAATCCTTCACTTTGTTTTGCACGATATTCCAGTTTCATCACGTGAAATAATAATTAGTCAAATGTTTGATTTGTTAAGACCTGGAGGCAAAGTTTATATTCGTGAACCCTTAAAAGAATCTCATGGAATGCCAACCACCGAAATAAGCAAGCTTTTTAATGAAGCTGGATTTTATCCATTATTTCAAGAGGAAAGCAAGATTAGAATTGTTGGTGAAGTTGTTACAGCTTGTTATGCTAAAATTTCAACAATCCGTTTATTTTTAACATAAATAAGTGAGTCTCTAATTTTGAGAGTACCATCATTTAGCTGAACAGATCGTGAGTGTAGAAAAAAGGTTTTATGGGTATTAATCACCGCATTTTAATGCGTAATAATATAATCGATAGCTCTTTGAGATATCTTGTGAGCTTGTTGCAAATTGTTTCATCATAAAATATACAATGCATAAAAAAACCAGCCTTTAAAGGGCTGGTTTTCAGTTGTTATATATTTGTTCTTTTTCTTTCGAATTCTTTCAGGTAAATTTTTCTTAGTCGAATCGATTTTGGTGTTAATTCAACGTATTCATCACTCTGGATATATTCAAGTGCTTCTTCTAAACTAAAAACAACAGGAGGTGTAAGTTTTGCCTTATCGTCGGAACCCGAAGCACGCATATTCGATAGCTTCTTTGTTTTTGTTACATTAATGGTCAAGTCGGCATCTCTTGAGCTTTCACCTATAACTTGACCTTCGTAAATAGGATCTCCTGGTTTAACAAAAAACTTACCTCTATCGTTAAGCTTATCTAAAGCATAAGCAATTGCAGTACCAGATTCGAGGCCAATCAAAGAACCATTATTTCTTTTTTCAATTACGCCTTTAAAGGGTTGGAATTCAATAAAACGGTGCGACATAATTGCTTCTCCAGCCGTAGCGGTTAATACATTATTACGAAGTCCAATTATACCTCTTGAAGGAATTTGAAATTCCAAGAGTGTACGATCACCCTTTCTTTCCATTGATAGCATTTCACCTTTTCTGCGTGTTACTAATTCAATGCAACGGCCTGAATATTCATCCAATACATCAATTGAAAGTTCTTCAATAGGTTCATTTTTTACACCATCAATTGTTTTAATAATAACTTGAGGTTGTCCAACTTGTAATTCAAAGCCTTCTCGTCTCATTGTTTCAATTAAAACAGACAAGTGAAGAACTCCACGTCCAAATACGTTCCATGAATCAGCACTATTTGTTTCTTCAACACGTAGCGCTAGATTACGTTCCAATTCTTTTTGAAGTCTGTCGTATATATGTCTTGATGTTACAAATTTACCATCCTGTCCAAAAAATGGAGAATTATTAATTGTAAACATCATGCTCATTGTTGGTTCATCAATTGAAATAGGGGGAAGTGGTTCAGGGTTTTCAATATCAGCAATGGTATCGCCAATTTCAAATTTATCAATTCCAATTAGCGCACAAATATCACCTGCTTCAACATCTGTTACTTTAATTCTACCTAAGCCAGTAAAAACATGCAATTCTTTAACTTTTGTTCGCTTTATTGATCCATCGCGATGACACAAACTAACTTGTTGTCCTTCTTTTAAACCACCACGTTGCAACCTACCAATTGCAATTCTACCTAAATAGGTAGAGAAATCAATTGATGTAATTAACAGTTGTGTATTTCCTTTTTCAACTTTAGGTTCAGGAATATGCTCTATAATGGCATCCAATAAAACAGTAATGTTATCAGTTTTTACTTTAACATCATCCGACATCCAACCTTCTTTAGCTGATCCATAAACTGTAGGAAAATTCAACTGATCTTCGCTAGCCTCAAGGTTAAACATTAAATCGAAAACTAATTCGTGAACTATTTCTGGTCTGCAATTTGGTTTGTCTACTTTATTGATAACAACGATTGGTTTTAAACCCAATTCAATTGCTTTTTGCAACACAAACCTAGTTTGAGGCATTGGCCCTTCAAAAGCATCCACTAAAAGTAAACAACCATCAGCCATGTTTAATACTCTTTAAACTTCACCACCAAAATCGGCGTGTCCTGGAGTATCGATAATATTGATTTTTGTATCCTTATAGATTACCGAAGCATTTTTTGAAGTAATTGTAATTCCTCTTTCTTTTTCAAGGTCGTTACTATCCATTATTAACTCACCAGGACGTTCATGATCTTTGAACAATTTACCAGCCATTAACATCTTGTCTACCAGAGTAGTTTTACCGTGGTCTACGTGAGCAATAATTGCAATATTTCTTATCGACATTTTTATAATTTATTAAAGACGCGCAAAAGTATGCTATTTCAATTGATTATAACACATAGTACATACTTCTGACTATAAAACTTTGGTGAAACAACAATTAGTTAACAAAGTTCAGTTTTAATAAAGAATTAAAGGGACTTGAAAGGTATAAATAAGAATTAAAAGAGTTTAATACCTGCAGAAAGCAAGTAAACTCTATTTTTCACATTGTATGGACTAGCTTCATTTAAAATGTTTGTACTATTCTCAATGCGTGCATCAAAAGTCAGAAACCATATATCTAAGCCAGCACCTATTTGCCAACCAACATATCTATTGTTTAAGTCTTCGGTTGTAATTTCATCCATTTCAGAAACAAATGAATTTGCCGTTACATAGGAAAATACTGGACCACCATGTACTCTTAAATTGAAAATTGACTTGTTAATAAGTTTTATTCCCATTAATACAGGTACGTCAATGGTTTTGTATTCAAAGGTAGGTAACGATGGGATTTGATATTGACCATCGCCAATTTGAGTAACAATACCTCCTTTGGTATTAAAATATGCCTCAGGTTGTAAATACAACCTTCCTAAATTAACTCTTATAAATGCACCTGCAAGATAATAATCAACCTTGTCTTCTCTAATGTTCTGATTTAAAACATCATCTATGTTTGTTAACATTGTTGAGCTATTGGTACCAAACTTGATTCCAATGTTTATAGGACCTTGAGAAAAACTCACATAAGTCAACAGTAAAAAAAGTATAGCTAAAAGAAGCCTTCTCATTGATACGTATTTTTTATAAAAGTAGCTAAACTAAATGTTTGATAAAAATATCTTTATGAACAAAAAAAAGGTCATTGGATTTCCAATGACCTTATGAACGCTTATTTTATAATTTTAGTATCTAGTTACTGGTTAAAACCCTGCAATTTGCTTGCAGCGATTTTCATGTTATTGCTGTTACT
>JAQIBQ010000414.1 GCA_027859005.1 Prolixibacteraceae bacterium
TTTTAGCCACAAATAATAAGGATAAAAACTAAAAAATAATGATATGAAATGGGAAGAGAGCATTAAAGGTTTTGAAGGATATTTACGCTTAGAAAAAGGATTATCTCAAAACTCTATTAATGCATATGTTAACGACATCAATAAATTACTTGTGTTTCTCAAAGATAATTTCAAAGGCACTTCTCCTCAAAAAGTGAAGTTAAATCATTTGAAAAGTTTTGTCGAATGGTTAAACAATAAAGGAGTAAGCCCTAGAACACAGGCTAGAACAATCTCAGGGATCAAATCGTATTATAAATTTCTTTTAATTGAAGAAAAATTAATAAGTGATCCAACATCACTGCTTGAATCACCAAAAATTGGACGCAAACTTCCAGATGTTTTAAGTCTTGAAGAAATTGATTCATTAATTCAAGCAGTTGATACAAATAAAGCTGAGGGACAACGTAACAAAGGTATTTTAGAAACGCTGTATAGTTGCGGATTAAGAGTTTCTGAATTGGTAAACCTTAAAATAAGTAATCTATTTTTTGACCAAGGCTATATTAAGATAGAAGGTAAAGCAAAAAAAGAAATACTTGTTCCGATTATTGAACGTGCTGTAATTTAAATTGAAAAATACACGAATGGATACCGAAGAACACTTAAGATTGTTCCTGAGGCTGAGGATATCCTTTTCCTAAACAGAAGAGGACAAAAACTAAGTCGAGTTATGATCTTCACCATCATTAAAAATTTGGCCAATAAAATAAACATTGATAAAAAAATAAGTCCTCATACTTTCCGTCATTCATTTGCAACACATTTAATAGATGGCGGAGCCGATTTAAGAGCTGTTCAGGAAATGCTTGGACACGAATCTATTCTTACAACTGAGATATACACACACCTTGATAGAGAATTTTTAAAAGACACTATCAACCAGTTCCATCCAAGGTCGTAACCCAATTATATCGATAGAAATAAAGGAGAATGCTAATTAACCATTTTTTAACATTCTCCTTTTACTCTTTTTTTGCCATTATACAACTCACCAACAAGCACTTATCATTTAACATTTATTAAGGTTTAGGGTATTGAATCAGACATTCCTTTAAATTGCCATGCATACTCTTCAACATACGAATATTTAATTTATTTTTGTTGGCGAGGAAAATTCGATTAATTCACAATCATCTATAAACTAGTACATTATGGCAAAATTAGATTTAAGCAAGTACGGTATTATTGACGTACAGGAAATTGTTCACAACCCTTCATACGAGCAGCTTTTTGAAGTAGAAACCAAAGAAAGTTTGGAAGGTTTCGAAAAAGGTCAACTCACTGAGTTGGATACAGTTAATGTAATGACTGGTGTCTTCACAGGTCGTTCTCCTAAAGACAAATACATCGTTAAAGATGAAACAACAAAAGATACAATTTGGTGGAATACACCTGAATCTCCAAACGATAACAAACCAGTTTCGACTGAAGTTTGGAGCGAATTAAAAGAAAACACGGTAAAGCAACTTTCAGACAAAAGGTTATTTGTAATTGACTGTTTTTGTGGTGCAAATGAAGATTCTCGCTTGAAAGTTCGTTTTATTATGGAAGTAGCATGGCAAGCTCACTTTGTGAAAAACATGTTCATTCGTCCAACTGATGAAGAATTAGAAACTTTCGAACCAGATTTCGTATCGCTCAACGGAGCTAAGACGGAAAACAAAAACTGGGAAAAGCACGGTTTGAACTCTGAAGTATATACTGTTTTCAATTTATCTGAAAAAATGCATGTTCTAGGTGGTTCTTGGTACGGTGGCGAGATGAAAAAAGGTATTTTTGCCATGATGAACTACTACTTACCATTGAATGGAATGGCTGCGATGCACTGTTCTGCTAACGTAGGTAAAGATGATGATGTTGCAATCTTTTTTGGTCTTTCAGGTACTGGTAAAACTACACTTTCAACCGATCCAAATCGCCAGTTAATTGGTGACGATGAGCACGGTTGGGATGACGATGGTGTATTTAACTTCGAAGGTGGATGCTATGCAAAAACTATCAATCTTGATAAAGAAGCTGAACCAGAGATTTTTGGAGCTATCAAACGTAACGCTCTTTTAGAAAACGTAACCGTTGATGCTGATGGTAAAATTGACTTTAACTCGGGTCCTGCAAACACTCGTGTTTCATACCCAATTAATCATATCGAGAATATTGTGAAGCCTGTTTCTAAAGCGGGTCACGCAAACAAAGTTATCTTCTTAACTGCAGATGCATTTGGTGTATTGCCTCCAGTAGCGAAATTAACTCCTGAGCAAACTCAATATCATTTCCTATCAGGATTTACTGCTAAATTAGCAGGCACTGAGCGCGGTGTAACTACACCACAGCCTACGTTCTCTGCTTGTTATGGTGGTGCTTTCCTTTCACTTCACCCAACAAAATATGGTGAAGAATTAGTGAAGAAAATGGAAGAACACGGAGCCGAAGCTTACTTGGTAAACACTGGTTGGAACGGAACTGGCAAACGTATCTCAATTAAAGATACTCGTGGTATTATTACTGCAATCCTTGATGGTTCTATAGAAAATGCTCCAACTAAAAACCTTCCTGTATTCAACTTGGAAATCCCAACTGAATTGAAAGGTGTTGCTACTGAAGTTCTTGACCCACGTGATACTTATGCTGATTCAGCTGAGTGGGACACTAAGGCTCAAGATCTTGGCGGACGTTTTATCAAAAACTTCGTTAAATATACCGATAACGAAAATGGTAAAGCATTGGTTGCTGCTGGTCCTCAAATCGACTAATTATTACGACTCAAATAATTCAAAAACCCGGTGCAACTGCATCGGGATTTTTTGATAAACCAATTTTATTGTGAATTATACGTTACAAGATTCAATTCTAGTTTTAAAACAATCGAGTAATTGATCAGGATTATCAAAAATAAAAAAATGATTTTCATTCATTATTTTCAACTCAAAAGACTCATTAGTAATTTCAGCCCAATTTAATGCTTCAGATACTGTTACTTCATCATCTTTGCCAATTAATGCGGTAACTGGAATATTCAATTTTAGCCCAACAACTATTGTTGATGGAATTGGATACGAATATAGGAACGACAGTATTAAGCTCCATGCCTTTATTTCACCATTAAGTTTTAAACAAACATTTGTTTTAGATGAATCTCTAGATCCAAAATTACTTGGAATTACTAATGGGAATAGGTTTAGAAATGAAGTTGGAGTATATCTTAATATTGATTTTAAAAGAGAAATATTACAAAACACCTTTTTAGAGTCAAAGCTTTAACTTTTTTCAAATTATCTTGAAAATTTTGGAAATTTTGATGTTTATTGGAGTAACAAATTATTTATAAGAGCAAATAAATGGTTATCTGCAACAATTCATACTGTAATTCTCTACGATGATAATATTATTATTCCAGTAAAAATTGAAACAATAAAAACATCATCTAAAATACAGTTTATGCAACTTTTAGGTGTTGGAACAACAATTTCGTTTTAAACAATATCTTCCTTATTTCACCTTCTTTTTTATGCAAAAATGTAATGTTAGTCACTTTTTGTTTTAGTTACATTTAGTACTTTCGTACAAAATAAAAAAACCAATTATGAAATTTCGAATCGTATTATTTATGCTGGTTGTTTTTGCATTCTCGTCTTGCAATACAAAAACCAGTAAAACTCAAACCCAAAGTGTTGATGTAGCTCAATTATTAAACATTATTGATAAAAATGTAGATAAAGAGCTTTATATAACTGGCACTGTAAATCATGTATGTTCACATTCAGGCCGACGTTGTTTTCTGATTGATTCAACAGGAGATAATTCAATTAAAATTGAAGCAGCTGGAGAAATTGAAAGCTTTAGCAAAGAATTAATTGGAACTGAACTAAAAGTCAAAGGAATAATTAAAGAAAACCGATTAAGTGCAGCAGAAATAGATGAATGGGAAGTAGAAGTAATTGAGAAACACCCAAAAGATGCAGAAGCCGATGGTGAAACATGCAGTGCAGAAATGGCAAACATTAATCAAATGCGTGCTTGGATGAAAGAGCATGGTAAAGATTACTATTCTATTTATTACGTTGATGGACTTTCGTATGAAGTGGTTGAGTAAAAAAAACATTCGTAAATGGTTGCGAATTATTCATCGCGATTTGGGTTACTTTGTTGTTGGAATTACATTAGTTTATGGAGTATCAGGAATTATTTTAAACCATAAAGAAACGAAGGTAGACCCAGCTTTTAAAACAATATACATTGAACAACAAATTGATAGCAGGCTATCAATTTCCAAATTTGAATCAACTTTTGCCGAATCATTTTCAGATTATACATTGAATCGAATTATTCCAAATAACAATAGTTATAAGTTATTTCTAACTGGAGGAATGGGAACTTATGTCCCTGAAACGGGCTTAATATCGTTTGAAGTATATAAGAAAAAGCCATTGGTGTACTTTATGAATAAACTACATTATAACCAAAAAAACTATTGGACCACACCAGCTGATTTTTTTGGAGGTGGTTTAATTTTTTTAGCACTATCGGGATTATTTATGGCTCGAGGTAAAAAAGGATTCAAAGGTCGTGGCAAGTGGTTTGCGTTAGCAGGGATAATACTTGTAATACTTTATATTTGGTTATAAACAAAAAAAAAACATGAAGTCACTTCTAGGTTTATTACTATTGGTCTTTCTTTTCAAATTAAGTTTCTCTCAAGAAAAGACAACAATTTTTAATGGCCATAATCTTGATGGTTGGAAAATAGTTTTATCTGATGAATCGATAGATGCATCATCTGTTTTTAAAGCTGATAATGGAATTCTTAAAGTAAATGGAACGACTAATGCATACCTACGTACAATTGATGTTTTTACAAATTATGAATTGCATGTTGAATGGAGATGGCCAGAGAAACCTACCAACAGTGGTGTTTTGCTTCATGTGAATGGTTATGATTTCTGGCCAAATTGTATAGAATCCCAATTGATGGATCAGCATGCAGGTGATATTGTTCTTATTGGATATGGAGTTGCTGGAACAATTGCAGACTCATCGTACATTAATCTGGAAAAAAGGTTTACAATTCTACCAAAAAATGAAGAAGGAATTGAAAAGCATGCAGGGGAATGGAATTCTTATGACATTATTTGCAATGAGGATAATATTTCCATTACAGTAAACGGAGTACTTCAAAACGAAGGAAAAAAACTTAGCCTTACTGGTGGTTCTATTG